>JAKCCC010000039.1 GCA_021838985.1 Planctomycetota bacterium | reverse complement strand
GAACCCCGCCATCGTGGCCAGACGCAACGGCACTTTGGAATGGTTGGTAATGCCCAGCATGGCAATGTCGTAAAGGGTGTAAAAGTTGTTTTTGGTAACGCCCCGGCGGCGGGCCGGCTGATGGTATTCGATAAGGGCGGGCGGATAGCCCAGGTCCGCGATCAATCCCCGAAAATATGGATACGGATCGTCAATTCTGCGCAGGGCCTCCACCACCACGCGATCGTACAGGCCGAAGCCGGTGGCATTTTTGACCAGGTCTATTTCGGCCAGGCGGTTGATGAGGTGGTAATAGGCCTTGCGGATGGCGAACATGACCGCGGATTCATCGGACGCCGTCTTCACCCCCATCACTACCTTGGAACCCGCCTGCCACTTTTCCAGCAGTGCGGGAATCATCTCCGGCGGGTCCTGGAAATCGCAGGCCAGGCCAATGACGGCGTCACCGTGCGCCGCCAGCAGCGCGTGATACGGCGATCGGATATGGCCGAAGTTGCGGGTGTTCAGAATCACCTTGACGTTACGGTTCTGCGCGGCGAGGTCGCGAAGCAACGCCGCCGTGCGGTCCGTAGAAGCGTTATCAATGAAGATATGTTCGTATTCGTACTGCGGCAGGCCGGCGAAGACTTTCCGGACGGCCGCATACAGCGGACCAACGTTGTCCTGCTCGTTGTAGCAGGGGGTCACCACGCTGATAAGTTTGCCGGTTGTCTGCTTCTCCATGAGGGGGTATTATAGCATTCTTTCATCGCACAGTTTCCTTAAAAGGAGAGGCGTCAATGTCCAATCTCACGGCCGTCCTCAACGATCAAATCCGTCGGCTCGCCCGACGGGAAAGCCGATCCGACACCCGAACTGTCAGGAGGGCGACGGCCCAGTACCGTCGGGATATTGCCTTCCTCAAACGGCAGGTCCACAGCCTGACTCAACGGCTCACCTACTTCGAAAAGACGGCGCGCCAAACCCCGATGGCCTTTATGCCGCCCGCCGAGGTATTGGCGAAGGGACGCTTCCGGGCGATGGGGGTCAAGGCGCACCGCAGGAAGCTGGGACTCTCCGCGGGCGACTACGCCCGGCTGGTCGGGGTTTCCAAGAAGACCATTTATCAATGGGAGGGGGGAAAAGCCAAGCCACGCAGCCCGCTGACGACAGCGAAGTGGCTGGCCGTGCGCGGTCTTGGAAAGCGGCAAGCCATGGAGCGGCTCGGGCTGGCGGAGTCCAGGCCCTCCGTTGGAGGCGCGCCCCACACGCTGCTTCCGCGACCGGAGCGCCAGCGCGGCGTATTCCAGCAGACCGCCGAGCAGGTCATCCTGTCGCTCTTGAAGGGGGGTAAAAGGCGGACCACTCGCCAGATCAACGAGGCATGGCGGAAAAGAGGACGCCCTGGCGCCGCCGACACGACTTTAGGTCGCATGGTGCAAGCAGGGAAACTGGAGCGGGAGAAAATCAAGGGCGGACGCGGCAGCACGTATTGGGTGCCATCAGGCAACAGGAGAATCCGATGAAAAACGTGGACCTCAAGGTCGAAGGCCATATTCTCACCATCAAAGTGGATTTGAGCAAGGAGTTCGGACCTTCCGCCTCGGGCAAAACTATCATCATCGCTTCGACGGAAGGCAACGTGGCCGTGCCCGACCGGACTGAGAAAATCGGTCTGAACGTTTATCGAAAGAAGCCTTAATCAGTCCAGGCGAATAGCTGGGATGCCATGGGCGAAGGCGGGGGGGCTGCGCCTGAGACGGCTATTTTTACTGCACCAGCCAGGGCTCGAACCTGGGACCCGCTGATTAAGAGTCAGCTGCTCTACCAACTGAGCTACTGGTGCGCCGGTTACGCCTTATTCTAAGATTTCCGCGGGCCTAAGCAAGACCGGCCCTTAAGCCATCCAGACCCGGCGCTGATCCTCCGGCTTATAACTACACACGGTCCTTGTTAAGACGTACGTTCGCCAGAGTAGAAGCGGCGTCCCGCCGCTTTGCGGGACCCGATGCGCGCTGGCCCGGCCTCTGGAATGTATCATTAATCGCCGTGTGCGGTCTATGAAGACCGGTCGTGGACGATTTCATAGTCTCGAGCTCTAATGCCGGGTTCATGTGCCACGCGGAGCACGAGGTGTCGCTGCAGCCTCGTCGCCCCCGGGCCATGCCGACCCGTTGAGGGCGATTTAACACTCTCATCGTCAGTACGCCTGGCGTAACGCCTGCTTGGCCAGGCGCAGGGTTTCCGCCGCCACCACATTAGCGCGGGCCGCGCCTTCACGCAGCACCGCTAAAACGTGGCCTGGCTCTTTTTCGAAATCCAACCTCCGCCGCCGCATCGGCTCAATCAGTGCCGTCAGCACGTCCACCAGTTTCTTCTTGCATTCCACGTCGCCGATCGCCCCCGCCCGATACTTTTCTTCCGCGCTCCGAACCCAGTCCTGGTCCGGATTGAAGGTTTCATGGAAAATCCACAGAGGATTGTTTTCCACCGTGCCCGGATCCGTGGCCCGCAGCCGCTTGGGGTCTGTGTACATCGCCATCACTTTCTTGCGCACCGTGTCGGGAGTGTCGCTGATGAAAATGGCGTTATTCAGGGACTTGCTCATTTTTAACAATTGCCCATCCGCATTCGGCGCCCCCGTGCCCACCAGCCGCCGCACCCGGCCCAGTTTCGGTTCGATGATCGGAAAAAGGCCGCCCGCCTTGACATAGTCCGCATCCGCCGTCCGCGGATCAATGCCGCAATAGTACTGGTTGAACCGCCGCGCCACTTCCCGGGTCAACTCCAGATGCGCCAACTGGTCTTCCCCCACCGGCACCAGCTTGGGCCGAAAGGCCAAAATGTCAGCAATTTGTCCCACCGGATAAAGCAGGAACCCGAAGCTGTAGTTGTCGCCCAATTGTTTATCGCGGATTTCATCTTTCAGCGTCGGGTTGCGCATCAGCCGGCCGAAGGGCACCAGCATCGCGAAGAAAAACGTCAGTTCGGCGATGGCCGGGATTTCCGACTGTACGAAAATGGTGCTGCGCTGGGGATCGATTCCCGCGGCCAGATAATCCAACGCGATGTCCAGCACGCTCTGCCGGATAGCCTCTGGCTGGTCCGCACGGGTCGTGAAGGCGTGGGCGTTGGCGATAATAAAGAAGCAGTCGTATTCATCCTGCATCGCCACGCGATTCTCCAGTGAGCCAACCCAATGGCCCAGATGCAGCCGCCCCGTCGGCGTGTCGCCGGTGAGAAGCCGCGGTTTGGGGGACGCCGGTTCCGTGGGCGGCATAACTGAACTCCCGTCTTTTTTTACAAGGCCATGGTGCTCGGTCCAGACTGTAATGATGCACCCATCATTGCAGTCTGGACCGAGCACTAGAATACCGGCAAGACCACGGCGCGGCCAATGGAGGAAAGAGCGGCAGTTAATGACCCGGGGCATCGGTCCACCGCCACCTCCGCAGCAGGAAGTTCAGCGGGGTTCGGGCGGAGCGGCCCGGCGCCGCGGATATCCCGTCGCCGGTGAAGCGGTTGGCAAGCGGAAAGCTTGCGGGTTCTGTTGGCGCCCCGGGACGCGCCTGAGGATTCGCTACCAGCGGTGGGGCTCCGTGCGGCCCGATAAATACCGCCTGGCCCGGCGGGAAATACCGCACGTGCACGCCATGTGGACCACGGACAACCACGCGCGTTGGGATTCCACCGGGGCCGGCGGGAAGCGCGTGGTCCTTTGGCTGGCCTTCGCCGGGCCGGTTTGCAGCAACGTGTTGGATCGATTGGACGACGAAGTGCGCACAACCGGATTGACCAAGAGTTTTCCCGGGAAGGGTAAGATACAAGGGTGCAGCGCCCCCCCGAGGTGCCGCGAAAATCAGCGGTTCATAGATGGTTTGGCCCGGCGGAACCACCGCCCTTCGCCAAGCGTACCACTGCGGTGCGCTCATGTAGGACTCCGAATAGCGCCATTCGGAACGCGCGTTCCATCGCTTCGCCGCAGCACGGGGGCGCAACCGTGACTGCCACCGGCGGAATCCGGCGCCGAGATTTGTTCACCGCATTTCGGACGGGACGCCTGACCGGAGATATCCACATTGCTAAAGACGCACTGCGAGATGCCAGGCTCGTATAAGTCGAGCCGGCAATCACGAAGCAGCAGAGGAATCATCCTCCTGGAGCGCCGTGCGCTCCGCGAACTTGCGGTAGTCCGCTGGTTCTTTTCCCATTCGGCGCAGGCGCCAGAACGAGAAAGCCAAACCCTGGCCCATGCGGCAGCCGCCCAGATGCCAGAACATCGGGCTGGGCCGCCCGGGCAAAGCCGCCTGGCAGGACTCCAGCAGGTGCCGCAGCAACCCCAAACACCCCCAGCCAGACAGGACGCGCCGGCCAGACCGGGGCGGAAACTGAGTAGGAAGGCGGAATGAATCCGCAGTAAACCGAAGATCCGCCTTGGTGGACACACTTCGCTGTGCCACAATCCATCAAAATCCTCGCGCCGCGCGAAGATTTTGGTTCAGCGCAAAGATTCCGATGTTCAACGGGGCATTACCCCCGGCCGAGGTCTCCAAAGGCGACTCTTCGACGCGGGGGCTATATATTTGGTTGCGGCCCGCAGGCCGCGCTGTGCCATCGAACCAGTGGGCAAGCCGTGGCACTTCGGGCTGGACCGGCTGCTGGAGGAGGCCACGGGGCGCCACCGGCGATCCAATGATTCATTCCGCGTTCTCACTTGAGTTGACTTCGACCACCGCCTGATCCATCGGCACCGGTTGACGCGTGCCGCCACAGGCGTTGATATCCGGCTCGCCACCGCGTGCCGGGCGCGATTTGACAGGCGCGCTGGAAACGGATAGGAATAGGCGTTACAGAACTGCCATGGCTCCACGGGAGGTCTATATGAAACGGTATGCGGCATGGGGATGTCTGGCCTTTTTGGCGTTAACGCTGCCGCTGATGGCAGGTTGCCAAACTTTCACGCAAACTCCGGGGGAAAATGCGGTAACCGTTGAGCACGCCATGAACACCAACATCCTGCAGATCCCCGACGACGCGGAACACATCATGCTGCTGGATCGGCCGCTGGGACTCTCGGAAGTGCCCATTCAGCAGTGAAGCCTCATGCAACCTCTGGAACGATTGCGGAAAAACATCGAATCCGTCTATTTCGGCCGGCCGCAAACCATCGTTCACCTGTTGGTCGGATTGCTCGCCCGCGGCCACGTATTGATTGAAGATGTGCCGGGCGTCGGAAAAACCGTCCTGGCCCGGGCGCTGGCCCGCAGTATTAATTGCCAGTTCAGCCGCATCCAGTTGACGCCCGACCTGCTGCCCAGCGACATCCTGGGCGTTTCCGTTTATAACCAGGAAAAGCAGAATTTTGAATTTAAACCCGGCCCGGTCTTCGCCAACATTGTCCTGGCGGACGAAGTCAACCGCACCACGCCGCGGACGCAAAGCAGCCTGCTGGAAGCGATGAACGACAGCTCGGTTTCCGTGGACGGGCGGACCATGCCCTTGCCGCAACCGTTCATGGTGGTGGCCACGCAAAACCCGTTCGAATTCGAAGGCACTTATTTTCTGCCCGAGAACCAGCTCGACCGCTTCCTGCTCCGCCTGCAGTTAGGCTATCCGCGCCGGGACCAGGAAGTCGCCATTCTGCGCGAGCAACCCGGCCGCATCCGCCTGGAGCATCTCGAGCCGGTTCTGTCCACCGAGGAAGTCCGGGCCCTGCAGGGACAGGCCGCGCAGGTCAAACTGGAACCGGTGCTGCTGGACTACATCTTGGACATCGTGCAGATGACCCGCCAGCATGAAATGCTGCACACCGGCATCTCGCCGCGCGGCTCGCTGGCCTTGATGCAGGCGGTGCAGGCCTTGGCCCTGGTGAACCAGCGCGACTACGCCATCCCCGATGACGTCAAGGAATTGGTCATTCCGGTGTGCGCCCACCGCGTCATCAGCCGCAGCTACATGGCCAACGGCGACTTGAGTGCCGCGGAGCGCATCATGCAGGAAATTTTGCAGAAAGTGCCTTGCCCGGCCTAAGCCGTCAACGAGCAGCGGTCCGTCGGACGGCACGGGCGCCGGCGTGCCGCCCCCGAGATTCTAACCCGAGCGTTTCGCCACAGAACCCAGCGCGGCGGGACGGCAACCCAACAGGTAGCCCCCGGCAAGATCTCCAGAGGCGACTCCTTGATCCGCCGAGGGTCGCCGGGGCGACTGAACTACTCCGCCTCCGTGCGGACCGGGGGCTAGGTATACCGCACCCGGTTATTAATGATATATTCCAGAGGCCGGGCCAGGGTGCAGCTGGCCCAGAAAAGCGGCGGGACGCCGCTTCCACTGTGACGAACGGTACGTCTCAATAAGAGCCGTGTGTAGTATATTCTGGTTGTCGGCGTAGTTTAGTCGCCACGGCGACCCGCCCTGGGATCTCTGGCGCCTCGGTGGCTCGGTGTTGGAAAGTCCGGGCTAAGCGCTGAACGCCGATTGCTGAAAGCTGAACGCTGGCCATGAAACGCCGCCACAGCTATACCCAATTTACGCGGACCGGGGGAATTTTCGCCGCGGCCATCGGCTTCATCCTGATCGCGGCGCTGAACAGCCAGATGAACGTTCTGTTCTGGGCCTTGGGCATGGTCAGCGGCGCGCTGCTGCTGGCGGGCGTGCTGGGCCAGATGGCACTCCAGCCGCTGCGGGTGTCGCGCTTGGCCGCCAGCCGGGCGATCGCCGGCCAGCCGCTGACCGTGCACTATCGGCTCAGCAACCGCAGCCGGTATTGGCCCGGCTGGGCGATTCGCATCACCGAGGCGCGGCTGACAGAGGAATTGGCCGCCCCGCCGCGGGGCTACTGCCTTTACCTGGGGCCGCGCCACAGCGAGTTGGTGATCTCGCAACTGACGCCCCGGCGGCGCGGCGTCGTGCAACTGCACGCCGCCCGCCTGTGTTGCTCCTTTCCCTTTGGATTTATCAATCGGACGGTGGACACCCCGCAACCCCAGCGGATCATTGTTTATCCCCGGCTGGGCATCTTAAACCGCGCCCTGCCGGGGCGCTCCCGTCAGGCCGCCACCGCCGCCGGGGATGGCCGCCTGAACCGCAGCGGCACCGATGAATTTTTCGGTTTGCGCGAATACCGGCCCGGCGACGCCATTCGTTCCATCCACTGGCGGCGCAGCGCCCGTACGGGGGAGCTGGTGGTCCGGGAAATGAGCGGCAACACCTTGCCTGCCCTGATGGTCGTGCTGGATTTGCGCCCCTGGCGCGATCTGGCCGACGGCCAGCTTAAGTGTGAGAAGGCCATTGAGTTAGCCGCCGCCTGGATCTGCCATGGTCTGCGGAATCATTTCGCCGTGGGCTTGCTGATCCCCGGCCTGGCGGAGCCGGCCGCCCTGCCCTGGCGCGGCGGCGCGGTACAGCGCCAGAAACTGCTGGAAATATTGGCGCTCTTGGACCTGAAGCGTATTCGCCGCGACAGCACCGCCGCGTCGGAGCACCCGCCGCAGTCCGGCCGACGGCGGGCCGATTATATTGTCATCGCCCTGACCGAAGCCACCGCCACCGTGGACATGATTCCGCCCGGCTGCGCCTTTACCCTGTTGACGATGGATGATCCGCAAAGCGATAATTGGTTGTGCTTTCCGGCCGCGGCGGTGCGGGCCGCGGAAAATATTTCTAATAAGGAACCCGTGGTATGAAACCCGAACTGATGGTGGAGCGATTGGATGAGTTGGCCATTGAACTGCCCTCCTGGGGTTTTGCCGATACCGGCACGCGTTTTGGCAAGTTTCAGCAGGATGCCGCCGCGGTCACGATTGAGGAAAAAATCGCCGATGCCGCCCACGTGCACGCGCTCACCGGCTGCTGCCCGACGCTGGCCGTGCATGTGCTCTGGGATTTTCGCGACGATCTGCCCGCGGCCCGCGTGGCGGCGCTGGCCAAACAGCATGGCCTGGCCATCGGAGCGATCAACCCCAATGTATTTCAGGACCAGCAATACAAATGGGGCAGCCTCACGAATCGCTCGGCGCCAATCCGCAAAATGGCGCTGGATCACATCCTGGACTCGATTCGCATCGGTCGCTCCACCGGCAGCCGCTTCCTGTCGTTGTGGTTTGCCGACGGCACGAACTATGTTGGCCAGGCGGACCTTATTGAACGCAAGAAATGGATGGTCGCCGCCTTGCGCCAGACCCATGCCGCACTGCCCACGAATATGACCATACTGTTGGAATATAAACCGTTTGAGCCGGCCTTCTACGCCACCGATATCGCCGATTGGGGCATGGCCCTGCTGCTGGCCCGCGCCGCCGGCCCCCGGGCCAAGGTGTTGGTCGATACGGGGCATCATTACCAGGGGGCGAATATTGAACAAATCGTCGCCTGGCTGCTGGATGAAAATATGCTCGGCGGGTTCCATTTCAACGACCGCCGCTACGCCGATGATGATTTGACCCTTGGTTCCGTCGACCCGTACCAGATTTTCCGCATCTTCCATGAAATCGAAAACCACCGTTTTCGTACAGGCCGCACGCCGAAAATCGCCTATATGGTCGATCAGAGCCATAATCTCAAGCCCAAGATTGAGGCGATGATCCAGACCGTGGATATGGCCCAGCAGCTTTATTTGAAGGCCGCCCTGGTGGATCGTCCAGCCTTGGCCGCGGCCCAGAAAAATGAAGACCTGGTGCGCAGCGAAAATCTGGTGCGCGACGCCTTTCTAACAGATGTGCGGCCAACCCTAAGCCAGTGGCGACGCCGGCATCATCTGCCCCTGGATCCCCTCGAAGCGCATCGCCAGAGCGGCTATGCGACCCGAGTGGCGGCCGAGCGACGCCAGCGCCATGGTCCCAAGGGCGGCGGGGCGTATGCGTAAGCGTTTTCGGTTTTCAAGGCTCGGTTTTTGGACGATCCTCATCGCCCTGCTGCCGCTGCTGCTGGCGCCGGCGCTGGTGCTGGCCCGGGCCGGGGGCGGAGAAGGTTTTGGCGGTGGCGGCTTTGGGGGCGGCGGAGGAGGAGGGGGGGGCGGCGGCGTTCTGGTCTTCGAGCTGCTCTATTTCCTCGTGATTCTGCATCCGGCCGTGGGCATTCCAGTGGTGCTTGTGGCTGGCGTGTTTTATCTGCTCACGCACCGCTCCGTCGCCGGCTATGTCCGTGACCAGCGCACGCAACGCGGCCTCGACGCCATGGATGATAACCGCGAAGCCGCCGCACTGGCTGCCCTGAAACAGCGGGATCCGGCGTTTAATCTCGACCGTTTCTATCCGCGCGTTCAAACCGCTTTTCTGAAAATTCAAAACGCCTGGTGCGCCCAAAATCTGCAAACCGTGCGGCCGTTCATTTCCGACGGCATCCATGAGCGTTTCAACCTGCAGTTCCTGGAACAAAAAGATGAAGGCGTGCGCGACCGTATGGCCGATATCCGCGTGGCGAGTGTGCGGTTGGCGCAGCTGACTTCGGATAATGTTTTTGACACCGCCGTGGTATGCGTTCAGGCCAGTGCGGTGGATCAACAGGTTTCGCTTAGCGATGGCCGCGTGGTTTCCGGTTCCAGCCAGCCTGCCGATTTTACGGAATACTGGTCTTTTCTGCGGCGGCGCGGCGCGGCCAGCACCGATAAAGACGGCCTGATCGAAGGCCATTGTCCCAATTGCGGCGCCCCGGTCGCGCTCAACGCCGCGACCCAGTGCCAGAGTTGCCATGCCCTGCTGCGCGACGGTCAATACGACTGGGTTCTGGTGGAGATTACGCAGGAATCAGAGTGGCGTCCAGAATCCGGCCAAACGCTGCCCGGGGTCTCTGAATTACAGCGGCGTGATCCGGATTTCACCGTGGCGGACCTGGAGGATCGCGCCTCGGTGATGTTTTGGCGCACCGTGCGGGCGGATCGCTTAGGGAAGGTGGATCCGCTGCGCAAAGTCGCCACGGCGGGATTTGTCCAAACCTACCAAAAACTCCTCACCGGTGCCGCGCCGGGGCCCCGCGCCTTCTGGGGCGACTGCGCGGTAGGCGGGCTGGAAACGCTGGGGGTCATCTGCGCCGCGTCCCCCGGTGCAGCCGGCGGAGCACAAAACGCCCCTGGCGCCGGC
>JAKCCC010000038.1 GCA_021838985.1 Planctomycetota bacterium | reverse complement strand
CGAGCATCTGTGCGTAGGCTCCAAGGATGAACCGGCGCTGGCCGCCGCTTTGGATGGACAGCTTTTAAAAATTCTGGGCCGTTCGCTCCGCTTACGCGTGGTCTCCGCCGGCGGTTGCAATGCCTGCGAGGCGGATGTGAATGTGCTTACCACCATTGGCTGGGATTTGGGCCGCTTTGGCATTGACTTCGTTGCCTCGCCCCGCCATGCCGACGGTCTGTTGATCACCGGCCCGGTCACGCGGAACATGCGTGCCGCTCTCCAGGAGACTTATGCCGCCGTTCCGGCGCCGAAAATTGTCGTGGCCGTGGGCGCCTGCGCCATTGCCGGTGGCCCGTACCTCGATCATCCCGAAGTGCAAAACGGCGCCGCCAGCGTGGTGCCCGTGGATTTATTTATCCCCGGCTGCCCGCCGCATCCCCTGACCATCCTCGATGGCCTCCTGCGCCTGCTCGGCCGGCGGTTGCCAGAAGCAGTGACCAGTGAGCCGTAACCGAAAATGAGGCACACGACGATGCCCCCACCCGGTCAGCCGCGATGGGGGGCCAGGTTTAGACCGTCCAGCGGATTTAAAGCGGACTGTGCGAATCGTGGCAAAAAGAATCCGCGCGACTACGTCGGCGGCATCAGCCAACTCCCCGGCGGTCTGCGGGTCCAGCTGGGTGTGGCCAGTTTTTTTCGCAAGCGCTGGGCCGGGCCACGGTGGCCAGGATGGCTTGGTGTAGAAGCGACGTATCAGAGCTTTCGGCGTCCAGAAGCGGCGGGACGCCGCTTCCGCTATGGTTGCCCAAAAGTCTGGCCACACCCGTCCAGATAGCCAGCGTCCAGCATGAGACTGATCCCATATTTCGATTCCTGGGATTCGTGGTAAGCGCCGGAGCCTTTTTCCGTATTTCCGGTCACCGGTCGCCATTTTCACCCCGCCGCCGCGATCCTCCAAAAAATCCTCGAATTTGCCGACTGGTTCCAGTGTATTCCCGCGCGTTTTTCCCTCCCCGGGCACCCCAAGGACAGCCACTTGCTTTTCCTTTGGCTTCGCCGTACCGCCGGATTATACTCCGGGCGTTGGGGGCGTCGGTTCACGCCGCCGGGAACGGCGTCGGTCCACAGTGGGAGCTGCGACGGGGGACGTCATGGTGCAGGACGGCATGGCCACGGATGCCTCCGCTGAACGGAGCGCGAATACTGTATCGCCTGCGAGGGCGGATGCGCATTTCCGTGTGGGGTGGGCCACGCTGGTGAAACCGCACCTGGGCTGGGTCTATGCCGTGGCCCGGCGACGGTTGGGCAATGCAGCCCTGGCGGAAGACGTCGCCCAAGAAGTATGCATCGCCTTTTGGCGCCAGCGCCCCGGGCGTACCGGCGACGAGCGCGTGAACGAAGAGCGGCGACCCTACGCGCGGAAGACGGCCATTGGCGAAAGGAAAATCTGCCCGACACCGCACTCCTGGCGGCGCTGGATGAAGGGTTGCTGGAGCTTTCTCCAGCCGACCGCAGCATCCTTGTGGCGCGGTTCTATCAAAGACAAAGCGTGCGGCAGGTGGCCCAGGTATTCGGAATCACCGAAACGGCGGCCCAAAGCCGTATTAGCCGGGCTGTTACCCGCCTGCGTACAGTTGTGCTTCGCCGCGATCCCTCGGCGGGCGCACCATTGCCGGCGACATTGCTGATTGCCGGCAAAGGCGCCGGGTTGGCGTCTCTGGTGGACAGAGTTCTGCGCATCACCAAGGCTCGCTTCGCAGCGCCGCGACACATCGCCGGCGGGGCATGGAAGTGTTCACTGGGCGGCATTCGCGTACCGGTCATTGCGGCAGCGGTCGCGGCGCCGGTCGCGGCAGCCGCGGCGGTGATATGTCTGGCGCCACATTATCCGTCGCCGTCGCCCTTGCACATTTATCGCCCCGCAGTGGCTATCCAGAGGCCCCGACCTGTTGTCAATCGGAAACCCAAAATTAACCCAAGGAGGACGAAATCCACGGCCACCACGGAGTTCGCCACCGGGATCAAGAATCCAACATTGGAAAGGTCCGGTGTTACCGTGGCCCCGCATTCGTCCGCACTCCCAGCCATCGCTTCGCCGCCGCCCCCTAACTCCCAGCACAAAATAATTCGGCCCGCGAAACAACCTCCACGCGTAATGGCCGCCCCCGTTCAAGTCGCCATGAATCCGCCACGTGTTATCCAACGCCCGCCGGGGTATGAACCGACGGAACTGAACGCTCCAGATCCGATTCCAAACGTGGAAGCGCAAGCACCCATGGCGGGTAGATAAGATCAACCATGGGCGGTCCCCACGGCCGCGTCGCCGCGCGTTACCAAACTCCCGCCAGGACACAAGGCCTGGGCCTTGGCCGCCCCCAATCCCGTTCCGGACCGCGAGGCGATCGCTCCTGCTCCGGGCGAAGCCGCAAAAATTAACGCCATGCCTACATTGATGTAAGTGGCGTGCGTTAAATGGGTTAAATTGATTTGGTTCTCCGCGCACTTAAAAATCCGGGAGAAAAAGTGCGACGCTTTGGCATCGGCGGCTATTTATACAAGGGGCGCGCGTTTTGGGTCGCGGCGAGGCCGCGGAGGGGTAGACGCGGCGTGCTGCCGCGTGGGCTTAGGTTCCGGGCGTTATCGCCAAGGCGATTCTTCGACCGGAATGTGGCTGTTGGGTTGGTTCCATTGAAGGAGGAACCTCTATGTCCAAGGCGATGCGTGGGCGGTTGAATTGGCGAAGCGGGAAAATGAGACTGGCCATGGCGGCGGCGATCTGCGCGGCGGGATTGGCCATCGGTTTCGGAGGCAATGCGCTGCTGGCGCAGTTGACCAGCCCGAACCCGGTGCCGCAGACGGAAACCACGAAGTACGGCCCCTGCGTCGACCTCGTCCCCTGCACCGATCCGACAGTCTTTCTCGGGGCTTGCTTCCCGGTGGCGTCATCGCTCACGGTAGAGGTGCCTAACGGAACCCCCGATCCAAATGGCTGGGCGGCATTGACCGGGGGGAACTGTGGCGTCGATCCTTTTGATGGGGTCCCATGCGGACCGCCTCCGACCGGGGCGGCGTGCGTCGGCGGTGTTCCCAGGCCCGGCTAATATTGGACGGCGGCAGTGTGCGGCCGCGCCGTATTCTCCTTTTTGGAGGCTGCGGGGCTGGGCCTGGGCGTGGGCGTCGCGGCGGTGGCGCCGGCCGGGCATAGCCTGCGGTGCGGAGTATACTTCCAGTCATGAGGTGTACGGCATGCGAGTCACATGGCTTCTTTTGTTTGTGTATGGCGTTCCGGTGGCTTGCCCAGCGGTGCGCGCCAACCCCAAGCCGGCTGAATCACCGCAGACCTTCCGCCACCAGGTTGGTGCGGAGGCCCCAGCGGTGGTCAGGGCGATGCTCCGGAATTACCGACTCATAACCTCGCTCCACTTCGTGGCCACGATAATCGGGCGACGTAGCTATCCGATGGCCCCGCAGGCCTCGGGTGCGGTCAAGGAGCGGTACGTCTTCTGGGGCGCTGGTCGGCGCTTCCGTGTGAAATACAGCGTGGTCCTGCCGACGGTCAGCGTTGGAAAGGACTGTCAAGACGCCTTCGACGGAACGCGATTCCAAGAGCTTACCGAGTCTAATCGCAGCCTCTTCATCGGCAAGAGGCGGCCAGCCCGGGCGGCGGGTCCTGGCCCCCGTCAACCCGGCGGTGGAGCCGGCTACCTTCCTGGCCCCGTTCTGGCCCTACCTCGATCTGGGTGGTCATCAACTGAGCCTTTGGCGCCTGCAGCAGCCCAGGAGTACGCTGGTCTCGGGTTTTTGGCGGAGATTTTCGCACGGCGGGCGTATGCTGCACGGACACGGCGGGGCTGAGTCCACTCTCGTTACCCCAGCCGGCACCTCCGCGGCATTTTCCTCGTTTTGGCGGCGCGCGGCGTGGGACCTCCCGCATGTGAGGCGCGGCACACTCTCCGCGGCCCTCTTTCCCGCGGCTGCGGTCGGCGGGGCAAAAGGTTTCTCCTACGTCGTCACCCTCTCCCGGCATCCGTGGTACATGCCGCGGCGAATCCAGGTTGTCGACCGACTCGGTAAGCGCGTTGAGGACATCGGATTCCACTACCGAGCGTTCGAGGTCGGCCATTCACGCGTGTGCATCCCATCGCGAATCGGAAAAACCGTCTGGGGTTGGGGGCGGCTGCCGAGCGAGAAGGTGACGATACGACTGCGCGATATCACCGTAGGCCGCCAGCTGCCTCCAAGCATCTTCGTCATTGATTTCCACTTGGCAAATATCGTAGTGGATGGCCAGGCAAAAAAGGTTATTCCGGTGCCGGAGACTTCTCCACGATGACCGCCCTCACCTTCTTCTCCTCTTTGACGACAGCCCGCTCCGGGGCCGACGTCTCCGAGCGCAACCTGCGCGGCTCGCGTCGTCGCTTCATGCGAGTTCGGCCTGCCGTGGGCATCCCCACAATGGCCCCCGTTGCGTTGTTCTGCCTGCTGTATCCGGCGATTTGCGCAAAGGGGCGACCCGCTTCGCCACCGATGGCCGTCTGCAATCTTGGCGTACTCGCCCCCGGGCAAAAGATTCTCCAGGTTATTGATGTTCGCAACCCTTTTCACCAGCCCTTCCGTGTCCGCGGCGTCTACTCGACCTGCGGTTGCACGAGCGGCAAGCTGCTAACGCCTCCCGGCTCCGAAATTGCCCCCGAAGCGCATTGCATGCTCCGCCTCGATATTGCCGCCCGGGTATGGCCGGGGCCGGAGGCGGTGGAAGTAACGATTGCTGGCACGGTTGGCCGCTCCGCGGAAGTGCTACGATATCTTGTCAAATACGAGGTTAGGAACCTCATTCGCTTCCCCGGCATAAACTATTATGTCGACCTCGGCAACGTTGCCGAATCCTCCCTTCCGCAGTGGAGGGTGCTCCGAATCCGGCGCGGAGGCAACCCGACGCCGTGGGACGAAGTGCGCTGTACGGCTTTGAGCCGATCAATCGAAGCGCATCTCGGCCGGCCCCACGACCGTGACTACCTCGTCCGGCTGCGCCTCGCCCGCACGCCTTCGCTTGGAATGAAGACGTGCACGCTACGCTTCTCGTTTTTCGACCGCGGCAGGAAACTCCGCTACTACGTAGACCGTCCGGTGGTTTTCCGCGTTGTTGGGCCCGTTGATTTGGTGCCCGAATCCATCCTTTTTGGCGCCGTTCCGCGCGGCAAGGCGGTATCCGAGAGCTTGCATCTATTCGTAAGGGCGGGATCTCAGGCAGATCCCTACCGAATCGTAAGTCTCCGCGTCCCAAGAGGCTCACCGATTATCGCGCGGATCGTTACCAGCGGGCGGGCCGCGCGAATAACATTGAAAACGACGCGGGCGCCCGCGCATGTGACTGGCCACGTGGAGGTCGTGATCTCGAACCGGCACAGCTTGTACCGTTTTCGCGAAGACTATATGGCCCTCGTGATTGGAACACATGGGGAGCCTCCTGCCACGTGCGAAAGGAAATAAAATTGGCGTTCTCACGATCACCGGCCACGGCCACCATTCCAAGGGAATAAGACGGTATCTTTTTCCGCGAGGATGATGTGGGTTATGTCTCCGGGAATAGGGCCCGCAACGCAATGTTAGATCTCGCTGAAATGCAGGCTTGGCAAGGTGTTGATCGGAATGACCCGTCCGCGTGGCCGCTCCGAAGCGGGTTGCTCCACACCTTCCGCATGGCGGTGGGACTCCTTCTGCTTTGCGCCGCGGTCCTGAAAGCTTGGCAATTTACTCACTCCCTGGTAACGCCGGCCGGCTTGGAAAGGCTGATCGGTTTTATCCCTGCGCTCATTGGCTGGGAGGTGTTTCTCGGCCTATGGCTGATCAGCGGAATTTTCGGCAACGCCGTACGCTGGGCGGCAATTGCCGGCTTCAGCCTCTTCGCTTGCTACGCCCTGTACGAAGCCGTCTCCGGCTACGCCTCCTGTGGCTGCTTCGGCCAGGTGCCGGTGAATCCGTGGTTCACGGTGGGACTGGATGCGGCGGTGGTGCTCGGGCTGGTGTTCCTGGCGGGGCCTGCAAACCAGCCACCAACGGCAGGCCAGACGGGTGCACCCCGGAAGCGGGTCCAGACCGCGACAATCGTGGTCGGAGCGGTGCTCGGTCTGGCGGTGGGGATCGCCACGGCAGAGCTTCACCCTCGGCCGAGAACCGTCGTTCCGGGGGTATCATTTTTCAACGGCGGCAAACTTGTGTTGCTCGATCCGACCAAGTGGATCGGCCACCGCTTCCCGCTGCTCAGCCACGTCGCCACGCGAAGGGGCCAGCCGCCAGCCGGCCCCGCCCTCGCCCGGGGCCGTTGGGTGGTCAGGTCGTGAACGAAGTTGTAGAGCTGCGCCGACAGGTCACTCTTGCGGCTCCGGCTGACATAGTTCAGCAGCTCGTCCATGAGAATCAGGCATGGCCGATCCTTCGGCAGCATCTTGTGGATCACATCCCCACCCGGGGCCGTCAGCGTCCGCTCGTGCTCAGCCACGGTGGCGAACAACTCCCGCCCGCCCAGTTGCCAGGCAATTTCGCCCTACGGTGTCTTGCGGAGCGGCGTGCCATCATCCCCGCCACGACCGGTGATCGAATCAAACTCCGTCCCCACGAACGCTGCCGCCGCCTCCGGTTTTTACCAAGGCTTCAGATTCGCCATATTTCGTCTCCACGAATCACGCGGGATCACGCGAAAACGCGCACCGCGTGATTTCAATCACGTCCGCGTGTTCTTCCGCGCGTTTGCGAGGCCATAGGACGCTCCGCGTCCCTGCCCCTCTTGATCTAAGTCACCAGAATCGCGCATCTTACGCAAGAGACGCGAGGCCTGATCTTCACTGATCTGGCACAGTTCCGCTGTCTTTTTCCGTGTGATTCGTCCTTCTGCTTGGACCAGATTGAGCACCATCTGCCGCTGCTGAATCTGGTCGAACCCCCGCGACCGCACGTAGGCCGGTGTTTGGCCGAGTCGCCGATAGAGCGACGCTGCCAAGTGGTAGACCCGCCCGCGCTTCTCGCCCCGGCCTTCGACTATGCCACGCTCATGGAGGTGCTCCAAGACGGCGCGGGCTTCGGTCATGCCTTTCTGGATCAGGCCGCCGGCCCGTTCGGTGTCCATCCGCCGCTGGAAGAACAGCGTGTTGAGCACCAGCATCTCGTCCAGGCTCAGCGGCGTGCCGGCCTTGTCCTGTTCGTAGACGAACGCGGCAAATTGCAGGGAAGGCTCCCCGCCCCGCAACACGACGCGCACGGCCGTGCCGTCGCTGCGGCCGTAGTCCGGCGCGGCGCGCCCATACCGCAGTTGGCCTGCGAATATCTTGTCGATGCCGCGCCCGGTTTGTTCCACCAGCCCGATCCGGCGGAATGCTTCCGCCAAGCGCGGATTTCGCGGCTTGGGCTCGTGAACCAGCAGATTATCCAGCGTGACGCCTTCCGGCAAACCGCCTGGGCTGGTAATCAGCAAATGGTCGGGCTGCCACTGGATATAGATGTCGTCCAGCCGCGTGTAGTCGCGATGCAGCACGGCATTGTTCACTGCTTCGCGGAAGCCCTCGGGAGAATAGTCCGGCACCGGCAGCCGGAACATGCCCACCAACACTTCCCGCTCTTCGTTGCGGGCAGAGAACCGTGCATCCACCTCCGCCAGGAGCCGGATCAGCGGAATCGAGAAGACATCGTTGACCTTGACATTGCCCTGGGCACCGAGCACTTGGAAATGCAGCTTGTGCGTCGGCAGCAGCGATTGGATGGCCGGTTCCTGACCCAGCAGGAGCAGTCCGGCAATGTTCGGCGCAATCTTTCCGTCCGGCCGAGTCTCCACCAGCCGCAGCGCCTTGGCCAGATCACCATCGGGCAGCTGGAGTAACCTCTGGTCGCCGTGAAGGCGTGCGATGGTCTGCCGCAACCGCTCAAACTCCAGCGGGTCGAGGCTGTCCATCGTGGCGTTCTCGACCACCTGCGCCGAGAAATCCAGCAGTCCCATGTCGGTACGGCGGGACCGCTGATCGCGCGGATAGTAAGGTACGGTCTGCGATTTGCCATCGCCGCCGATGGTGCGACGGACTGACTTGCCGGCTGCCGTGGCGCACGGCTCGGGATAAACGTCCACCTCGATGGCAATCACCTGCCCCTGCGGGTGCCGCACGACGCTGATCCGCGTGTTTACGTTGGGAACGGTGTTGTTGAAGATCGCAGCCTGGAGCTTGGTTGGGTCGGTGCTCCGGCCGTGGCGCGGCCGCGCGCCGGTTACGGTGCCATCATCCTCGACGCCGATGAGCAACGTCCCGCCCCTGGTGTTGGCCATCGCCACAACTTCCTCGTAGATCGTGGCATCGTTGACCTGCCTGCCGGCAGGCAAGGCGGCAGAGTCGGACTTGAATTCCACCGTCAGCGATTCGCCGGCCTGAATCAGAGTTTGTAGCTGCTGTTCGTTCATTGCTTCAGAACCCCAACCCTTTCTTCCGCGCCAGGACGCCATCTACCCGGGGTTTTTCGTCGGTACCGGTGAGGTAGAGAGCGGACAGGGTCTCGGCCAGACGCCGGAAGAGCTGGTCGCGGCCGATGCCGTCGTCCACCAGGAACCGCCGCAATGGCCAGGTGTGGATCTGCACCGAGGCCGGTATCAGCATCTATACAGACGACTGATCACTCCCACCGCGCGATTCGTAACCGCTTTCCTCCACGTACGTGGCATTATATTACCCCAGCCAACGGTCTTCCTCCCAATCCCGATTGCGTGGCCTTTGATTCCCACGGTACCGCCTTCGTCGGCACCCAATGCGATGGCCTTGCCGCATCGCGTTACCCCTACCGCCGCTGGCGGGTCTTGCGTGGCCCGCCGCGCATGGGGGAAACAGCGTTTGGCTACGGCCTGCCGAGCCGCCTTATCAACTGCGTTCTCGTGACGCCAAAAAATCAGGTGCTGGTGGGAACCGATCCGGGGCTGGCGGTAAGCACCAACGACGGCCGAAGCTTCCGTTACGAACGCGGCGCGGATTACGTCGCCAAGGTCCAGGGCCTCTGGCACGCGCCACGGTACTTCCGTGGCCCTTTGCCGAGCTTTCTGGATCGCCTGTTGCCAGGCGACCATGTGACCTGCCTGGCCCGGGACGGCTTGGGTAACATCTGGTTGGGCACGTGGCGCAATGGCTGGACCGTACTTTCGGGCGTCACCGGCCAGCGGCTGGCCAGCCAGGCCCGCCGCGTGCCAAAGATAATGAATTCCCTGCGCGCGGCGCTGCGGATTCAAGAGCCGCGCGGTCCGCACTATGGCCGCCGCCACATTAGCCAAATCTGCTTCATCCCCGCGAGACTCGGAACCCGTAACGCGCAACGGGCCTTGATCGGCCACTACGGTGCGGGCGTGTCGGCAATCGCGCTGCCGGCCCGCACCGGCGATAAGCCGCTTGCGGTACGGATCGGAGAGTCGCCCCGGCGCCCCTCCGGGTCTGCCGCCCCGAGCGGCTCGTCAGCAGCCCTGCACCACAAGCGATTACCCGCCGCGGCCCGGCCGCCGCGCCGGCATCATCTCCTGATCCTGTGCCAGAGGCTGCTGCGTGACCTGCCGCCCCTGAAGCCCATCGGCCCCGCGATAGTTCCCCTCCCTGACGATTGGCGCACGCAGGGCGCCTGGCTGGGCCGCTATGGCCGCTACTGGGCGTGTCTGTTCGCCTGCGATTCGCCGGAGGACTACGTCTGGGCGCCCGGGCCGATTCCAGTGGATCATCGGGATGCCATCGGGCCGCATTGCCCCAAAGGAGATTCGGTGCGTTTTTGGGTGCAGTGGCTGGCCACCAGCAATCCGCATGTCTTAGAGCTGCCCGAGGTCTACCTGGACAGCCGCGTCGTTAAGGGCTTGACCACTTGGAAGGTCGATCGTCGTGAGGCTGAGATCGACGACCCTGGAGAGGCCTTCGCCCCCACCTACCACGGGCCGGATCTTTACGTCTTCCTGCGCATTCCGCCGGGGAACTTTACGCTCTCCCTGTATTTTTTTTTCAATAAGGATGGCCACTCCGGAGCGAACATGAACCGCGACTACCTGGTCTCCATCATTCCCTGGCCGTCTATGTTCCCTTTTGTTATCAGTCACCGCATCAATACCGTGCCCTTGGCGGA
>JAKCCC010000037.1 GCA_021838985.1 Planctomycetota bacterium | reverse complement strand
TATCCCTTTGGCCCGCAAAGGCAAACCCACCGCCGCACTGGTGAGCATGGACGACCTACGGACATTGGAAGCGCTGGAAGATGCGGCTGACTTGAAGGCCGCGCTCAAGGCCCGCAAGGAAAAAGGTGAGATACCTTGGGAGACGGTCAAAGCGCGATTGAAAGCCAAGCGCCGGCACGCCCGGGCAGGCGACACAACGGAAAAGGATTGAGGCCGTGGCTTACCGCATCGTCCTTAAAGCCACCGCCGCCCAAGCGTTGGAAAGGCTTTCCCATGAGGTCACGGCCAGACTCGAACGGTGCATCGACACGCTGGCCTCTGATCCTCGTCCGCCCGGCGTAGTGAAGATGCGGGGCGACGATAATCTGTGGCGGCTGCGGGTTGGCCAGTACCGGATTGTGTATGAGATTCACGATGCGCAGATGCTTGTTCTGGTGTTGAGAATCGGCCATCGCAAGGATGTTTACCGGAGATTTTAAAAAGGCAGGTGAACCATGCGAACCTGCAAACCCACCTACGTTGATCGCCACGGCGAGAAACATGAAACGGAGAAATTCTACGCCGAGCTGCGCACTGCCGAGGGCCGCGTGTTACGGCTGCCCGGCTTTGCCAACGAGCGGTTGACGGAAAGCCTGGGTTGTAATGTCCAGCGCCTGATCGATTGCCGGGCCAGCGGGGAAACCCTGCCGGGCGAGACCGCCAGGTGGATTGAAACCCTGCCGCGCCAAACCGTGGCAGTCCTGGCCCGCTGGGGCCTGCTGCAAGGCCATACGCTGGCGGGGAGCAAACCTTTGCGCGAGCAGATCTCGGATTGGAAAGCCGATCTACTGGCACGGGGAAATACGGTCCCATACGCCGCCACGACCGCCGACCGCGTGCAACGCTTAACCGCTGATTGCGGGTTCAAATTCCGGGGCGATATCGCCGCCGCCAAGGTGCCGGCAAAGTTGATCGACTACCGCAAGGATAAGCTGCATACCCAAGGCGACACTTTCCCCGGCATGGCGATTAAAACCGCGAATTATTACTTGCGCGACCTGAAAAGTTTCTGCCGCTGGATGATGAAGGCGCGACGGGCGACCGCTAACCCCGTCGAATATCTGGAGGGCCAGAACGCCAAAACCGAATATACGCCGGCAACGCCGGGCCTTGAGCGCTGGGGATAGGGGGCGATTGCTGGGCGCCACCCGTGATGCCCCGCAGCAATTCGGCATGAGCGGGGGCGAACGGGCTTTGATTTATGAACTGGCCGCCACAACGGGCTTGCGGGCTTCGGAACTGGCCAGTCTGACCGCCGCATCGTTCATTCTGGCCGATTCGCCGAGCGTGACCATCGCCGCCGCTTACGCCAAGAATCGGCGGCAGGACACCTTGCCGCTGCGGGCGCCTATGGCCGCGCTGCTGCGGGAGTTTTTGACCGGTAAACTGCCCGGCGCCAAGGCGTTTCCAGAACTCAACAAAGACCATACGGCGGAAATGCTCAAGGCCGACCTGGCCGCCGCCGGATTGCCCTTTGGCCTGGACGGCAAAGTTTTCGACTTCCACGCCCTGCGCCACCAGTTTATTTCCAGCCTGGCCGCCGCCGGTGTTCATCCGAAGACCGCCCAACAACTGACCCGGCACTCAACCATCACGCTGACCATGGATAACTACACGCATGTATTCCGGGGCGACCTGGACAAGGCCATCGACGCCCGGCCCGATTGGCATACGCCGGAGCATGGGCCGGCGCTGGCGACGCGCACGGATGATGGGTCGGTTTCGCCGACCGTGCACGCCGCGAGCGCGCCGGCTGAAAACACCGGTTCTGTCTGGGCGCGCCGGGGCATAGTTCCCTGGAGTTCGGTGGAGTCAAGTGGAGTTATGGACATACAATGGAAAGGTGGGGAAAAGCCAACCGATATGCGGGAAACGTTTGATGCACAGGCTATTGGGCGCGGCAGGATTCGAACCTGCGAAGGCATAAGCCAACGGATTTACAGTCCGTCCCTTTTGGCCGCTCAGGCACACGCCCGACCAAGATAAATATTACCGGCAGCTTACCGCGCCCGCAATGGGTTGGCGCCACACCATCGCGGCACGGCGGTGCGGTGGAGTGAATTTCTATTGGGCCGAACGCCAGCTATCACGCCTCCGTGGGCGGCGCCGGCTCTTGGCCGAAAAACCGGAAATAAAGGCCGATATTCACCGCCATAATGGCGGCATAAAGGAAGAAGGGCGTTTCGATGGCGGATAGATCAAATAAATAGCCGGTACATAAAATGGCGCCCGACGCGGCCACCTGCCGGGCCACCTGGTTCGTCGCCAGGGCCCGGCCGATATCGCTGCCGTGCACACGGCTGGTCAGGGCGGTTTGCTGCGCCGGCAACGCCGCGATACGCAGCGCCGGGCTTAAAACATAAATGGCCAGCGCCGGCCAAAGCTGGTGCCACACGGCCATCAGCACCAGCAGCGCGGTCCCCAAGGCGCGAGTAAACGCAATGCTGCGCACAAACCCCAGCCGCTTCTCCAGGACTGGGGCGGTCAGCAAGGCGAGCGCGCCCACCAGCGTGGCCACGGCGGTATAAACCGCCATGGAAGATTTGCTCATATGGTAGATGATCACAAAAAAGGGAATCAGAAACGGAGTTACCAAACCCTGGCTGAAACCATTTAGCGCTCCGGTAATCGTAAACTGACCCATGGCTTTACGGGAATGGGCCTCGCGCGGCGGCAAGCGGCGCCGCCCCGGCATACGCAGCGGCAGTAAAAGCGCCACGCCCAGGGCGGCAATCAGCCCCGCGGCCAGAAAGGTGTTTTGAACCGAAAAGAAACGCACCAATAATGCCCCGCCGGCGCCGGCCAAACCGCTTAGAAATGCCAGCAGCGAATAGTAGAGCGTGCGATTATTCAGGCTGGTTAAATCGGCGATGACGGCGCTTTGGACGGGTTGGGCCGCTCCTCCGATGCCGCCGCCGATCAGCGAACCTGTGGCGGCGAAGCCGCCGATGACGGAGGCCGCGAACAGCACCGGTAACGTCGGCCAGGCAAATACCAGCAGAGCGCTCACCGGCACCATCAGGCCGGTAAGAACCAAGGTGCCTTTCCGGCTCCAGACATCCGCCAGGTGCCCCGCCGCCAGTCCCAACCCGGCGGTGGCCAGCAGCCCGGTCGTATACACCGCGCCCAGAACCAGGCTGCCGTAGCCAAGGTCTTTTAGAATCAGATACGGCAAGGCCACCGCCATCATGCCGGCTGCGATGCCGCGGCTAACGCGAAACAACATCAGCAGCAACAGGTTCCGCCGACTTATTTTAAGCGCCGCGCCGGGCGGCGCATCCGTTTGCAAAAGGCCCGCTCCCGGCCCTTCCTGACGCCGCGATTCCCGTGGGTCAACGGCCCGCTCCGACAGCGCCGCAGCGGCGCGCTCCGCGCTTTCACAGGGGGCCGATTCTTCTTTCATCGTTCTGCCTTCATCCTGCGTTGGAGCCGGGCGGATGGATTCCAAGTGGCAACGGCAAAGGAACGCGGCGAAAGCGCCCCCGGTTTCAGGCGAACGTGGCCGCAGCCCCCCTCCTCCTGCCCGGACTCCGCCGCTTGCCGCGCCGGCGTGCGGAGCGTGCCGGCTGCAGCCGCCATCAAGGTGCGCTCCCGGTAAACGCAACCTCTGGAGGGCAGTATAATAGTTTTTAGTTGCCTTATGCAACTAATTTTTAGGGCGTGCGTTCTATCCTGTTGAACGGCTTTCGGGAACTGTGGAAAAGCGTGGCGTGATGGCAAGGGCGAAACGTATCCCGTAGGTGCAGAAGCCGCTATAATGGGCCATGGGAAGGCATTATGCCACGGTGAATTACTTCAATGTTGAAATTAAAGTATGATGGCAGGCCGCGCCACGCCACCCGCCGCGCGGGGCTTCCGACGGCGGGAGCTCCGCGGGCGGCGGAAAAGTGGGAGGCGGCGCTGGGAGGGGGGCGGGGGCGTGGTCGAGGGCTGCGGCGCCGGGCGGATCCTTCGCTGGGAGCCGCGGCGGCTCCCGCGTTGCGGTCGTTGCGGCAGGGGGACGCTGCCCGCAATGGTCGGCCGCCGGGGGAAGGGGTATCGGACGGCGCGGGCAGCCAGGTAGTCGACGCGGACAGCCTGGCCCGGGCCTTTTTGGAACTGATTCCCCAGATGATGGCGGTGTTGCGCCGCCACGTAAGAAGGGCCGGAGGGCCGGAACTGAAGATGGGTCAATTCCGCATGATGCTGGCGATTTACCGCCGGGGGGAACTTTCGATATCCGGGGCGGCGGAACACATTGGCCTGACCCTGCCCTCCGCCTCTAAGCTGGCCGATGAGCTGGAGCGGCAGAGATTGATTCGGCGCCAGGCGGACCAGCGGGATCGCCGCCGGGCCCTGCTTTCCCTGACCGCCGCGGGGCAGCGGGTGCTGCAAAGTGTCATGCACTCGGCGCAACGGCATCTGGCGGAATTGTTCGGCCCATTGACGGCAACGGAGCGGGCCTTTTTGTTTTGTGCGGCCCAGACGCTGCGGCCGCTGTTTGAACCCCAATAGGACCGGTGACAACAGGGTCAACCAATGAAGACCGCAATAAAAGTAATCGTGGTGGTGATCGTGGTGAGTGTGGCGGGGTACGCCGCCTGGCGGTGGTGGACCAGCCCCCGTCAAGTGAAGGTTGTTTTTAAAACCGCGCCCGTGACGAAAGGAATGCTCCAGGCGACCGTCAGCGCCACGGGCACGCTGGAACCGCGGGATGTGGTGGATGTAGGCGCCCAGGTCAGTGGCCGCATTGCGTTCTTCGGAAAGGACGCCGCCGGGCACCAGGTGGATTATGACTCGCCGGTGCGTAAGGGAACCGTGCTGGCGCAGATCGATCCGTCGCTTTACGCGGCGAATGTGGAGTCGGATAAGGCGGCGTTGGCCGAAGCGAGAGCCAACGTGGAGGTAGCGAGGGCCAATTTGCAGCAGGATCAAGCCGCCTATCAGGATGCCCGGGCGGACTGGCGCCGGGCGAAAAAGCTCGGGCCCAACTCCGTGTCCCTCTCGGCTAGCCAATATGACGCATATAAATCCACGTATGACCAGGCCCAGGCCAAGGTGCAGGTCGGCGTCGCTTCCGTGGATCAGGCTCGAATGGCGGTGCGGGCGGCGCAGGCCAAGCTGGACTACGACACCGTCCTGCTGCACTATTGTACGATCACCTCGCCGGTGAAAGGCGTGGTGATCGACCGCCGCGTGGAAATTGGCGAAACGGTTGCGTCCAGTTTCAATACGCCCAGCTTATTCCTGCTGGCCGAGGACCTCAGTAAGATTCAAATTTGGCTTTCCGTCAACGAAGCCGATATTGGGCGCGTTCGTCCCGGTGATCCGGTAACCTTCACCGTGTACGCTTTTCCGAACCGCCAGTTTCACGGCGTGGTCTCACAGGTGCGTCTGAACGCCACCATGGTGCAGAATGTGGTTACCTACACGGTGGTGGTGGATACCAATAATCCCGGCGGCGAGCTGTTGCCCTATTTAACCGCCCAGGCGGATATTTTAGTGGCCCAGCGGAAAAATGTGCTGATGGTTCCCAATGCCGCCCTGCGCTGGGTTCCCCGTAGCAGCGAGATCCTTGCTGGCCGCGAGGCGAAACCGTCCCCCTCCGCCCCTGCCGCCGGAAAATCGCCGATGGCGCCCGGCGCCCCTGGGGGAGTGCATCGCCCTACCGGCACGGTCTGGATCCCCGACGGTGGATACGTCCGGCCGCTCACGGTGCAATTGGGATTGGCCAACGACTATCAAACCGAAATCTTTTCTCCGACCCTAAAGCCGGGAACGCGCGTGGTCGTCGGCGAGCGGCAGGCTCGCTCCCGTGCGCCCTCGGCCAGCAATCCGTTTATACCGCATCCTTTCGCCCGCCACAAGAAGAGCACGTGATCGTCGCTTGCACCCCAGCGGAGCCTTGTCATGGACCTCATTAAGACGGACGGTTTATATAAGACGTACCGCCTGGGCGGCGGCGACCTGGCCGTCCTGAAGGGCGTTTCCCTGACCATTGCCACCGGTGAGCTGGTGGCCCTCATGGGAGCTTCGGGTTCCGGCAAGACTACCTTGATGAATATTTTAGGGTGTCTGGATCGTCCCACCGCCGGGTCGTACTTTTTTGATGGCCAGGAAATATCCCGCCTCTCTCCGAATCAGCGGGCCGTGCTGCGCAACAGCAAAATTGGGTTTGTGTTCCAAAATTTCAACTTGCTACCCAGGACCAGCGCCTTGGAAAACGTGCTGCTGCCGACGAACTACGTGGAGGACGGTTTATCGGCGAAGGCGGCGCGGCAGCGGGCGGTGCAGTGGCTGGAGCGCGTCGGGTTGGCAGAACGCATGCATCATGAGCCAGCCCAGCTTTCCGGGGGACAGCAACAGCGCGTGGCCATCGCCCGCGCCCTGGTGAACAACCCGCGTCTGGTGCTGGCGGATGAACCCACCGGCAATCTGGATTCGCACACCAGCGAGGAAGTCCTGCAGATGTTCCAACAGCTTAACACCGGGCAGGGAATCACCATGGTCCTGGTCACGCACGATGCCAACGTGGCGGCGCACGCCCAGCGCGTGATCCACATCAAGGATGGCTTGATTGGTGACGCGGTCGCGGCCGGGCCGGCGGGAGGTCCGCCGCATGCTTAAAATCACGGCCACCTTGAAAACCGCGTTCCGCGCCCTGCGCCGCAATCCCTTGCGCTCCGCCTTGACCACCCTGGGCATCATCATCGGCATCGCCTCGGTGATTGCCATGGTGCAGATCGGCGAAGGCTCCTCGGCGGCTATCAAGCAGACCTTCACGAGCATGGGCGCTAATACCCTGATTGTCTTTCCCGGCGCCGCGGCCAGCGGCGGTGTTTCCTTTGGCGGGGGCAGCGCCGTAACGCTTACCGCGGAAGATGCCGCTGCCATCGCGCGGGACTGTCCAACGGTTGCGGCGGCCGCCCCCATGGTTCACGCCCGCCTGCAGTTGGTCCGGGGCAATCAGAATTGGGTCCCTCAGTTTATCTATGGCACCACTCCGGCCTTTCTGAAGATCCGTGATTGGCCGGTCGTGGAAGGCCGTCCCATTACCAACGCCGACGTTCTGGGCGCCAATGAAGTCTGTCTGTTGGGGCAAACGGATGTACGGGAGCTTTTTCCCAGCGGCAGGGCGGTGGGAAAAACCATTCTGGTGCAAAATGTGCCGTTGCGGGTTGTTGGCGTGCTGGCCAGAAAAGGCGCCAACATGATGGGGATGGACCAGGATGACGTCATCGTTCTGCCGTGGACTACTCTGAAATACCGCGTTTCCGGCAGCGCTTTGGAAAATCAAAATCAGAATACGGCCGCTGCGTCTTCCAGCCCGGCGTCCACCGACCAGTTGTACCCCGAAACAGCGCAGAGTCTGTATCCCACCGCCTCCGCCAGTGAACAGCTCGATACGCCCCAGCCGGTAAGTTTTCCGAATGTCAACGGTATCTTCGTGGCGGTGCCCACCCTGGCGCAGATCCCGCAGGCCACCCAGGAAATCACCACTCTTCTGCGGCAACGCCATCACTTGCAGCCGGGCCAGCCCAGCGATTTCAATATCCGCAATCTGGCGGAAATTTCCCAGGCCTTGGGCAAAACGTCGACCATGATGACCAACCTGCTTACGGGCGTGGCCCTGATTTCCCTGCTCGTCGGCGGCGTGGGCATTATGAACATCATGCTGGTTTCGGTCACGGAGCGCACGCGGGAAATCGGCCTACGCATGGCGGTCGGCGCCAAAGCCCGGGACATTCTAAGCCAGTTTGTCCTCGAAGCCATGGTCTTATGCCTGTGCGGCGGCCTTCTCGGAATTATCGCCGGCGAGGGACTTTCCAGCCTCATCAAAAACATGCTCCATTGGCCCATCGCGGTTTCCGTTCCGGCCATCATCGCTTCCGTGGCGGTGGCGGCCGGCGTGGGGCTTATTTTCGGCTGGTATCCGGCCTGGAAGGCGTCACGCCTGGATCCCATTGAGGCGCTAAGATATGAATAATGACCATTGCTGTAATATCGAACAACACGCCCGGCGCGAAATACCAAGGCTGGCGTACAAGAACCAGGTCGCAGCCGGTCCCGCCGCACACCGCAAACCGAAAACGAAAGGCCCCGGTCGGTACGTCGTGTTCCCGTGGCGCCGCAGTCACTCGTCATCTGTGAACTTTGGGGCGCCATTTCCCGGTTTCCGCGCGCGGCGCGAAGATTTGTGTTCGATACAAAGATTCCGAGGTTCGGCAGAGCGCTACCCCCGGCAAGCCGGGGGCTATATGTTTTGGTTGCGGCTTCGCCGCGTTGGGCCATCTGCGCAATCTGTGGATTTCCGTCGTCCTCCGCGTTCCTCTGCGTCCTCTGCGGTTAAATCGTCATTCTTCGCGCCTTCGCGCCTTCGCGTTTTCGTTAGCCCGTGGTGGGGGCCTTGGGGTCTGGCGCTGCTCCTCGCCGGTTGCACCGTTGGCCCGAATTACCACCCGCCAGCCATGACGATGCCGGCAAAGTGGTCGGATGGGGCGGCGGTCAAGACACCGGCCGGCGCCCCTCTTTTAAGCACCGTTTCCGCGCAGCCAGCCCATCTGGACCGATGGTGGCGGCGGTTTAAAGATCCCCAACTGACGGCGCTGATCCATCGCGCCCTGGCGGGCAACCTGGATCTGCGGCTGGCCGCAGCGCGGGTGCGCCAGGCGCGGGCCGCGCTGCAGATCGCCGCGGCGAACCTGGGGCCGTTCGTCAATGCCGCGGGCTCCTACCAGCGCAGCCAAAGCAGCGCTGATCTTTTCAAACCGCCCCATAGCACGCCGCCGGGCGACAGCTACAACGCCGGCTTCAATGGAACCTGGGAGCTGGACCTGTTCGGGGGTATCCGGCGGAGCGTCCAGGCGGCGCAGGCCAGTATTCAGGCGGCCGTAGACAGTCAGCACAACACCCAGGTGGCGTTGGTCGGGGAGGTGGCCACGGATTACATCACGCTGCGCGGCGTGCAGCAGGAAATCCAGGTTGCACGGGAGACCATTGTCACCCAGGAAAAAACCGTCGCTCTGGCACGCCAGCAGATGGGCGCAGGATTTTCCACCCAGTACAACGTCGCCAACGCCGAGGCGCTGTTGGCCAGTGTGCGGGCCGAGTTGCCCGGTCTGCTGATCCAGCAGCGCCAGCTCATTTACGCTTTGGGCGTTTTGTTGGGCCAATCGCCCGGCGTCCTGATAAAGACACTTTCCGCGCCGGGGGCCATTCCGCCAGTGCCCCCGCGGGTGCCTATCGGCCTGCCTTCCGCACTGCTGCTGCGCCGGCCGGATGTGCGCGGTGCGGAGCGGCAGCTCGCCGCCGCCACCGCCCAAATCGGTGTAGCGGTAGCGGAGCTGTTTCCCACCCTGACGATTAATGGTAATTTGGGCTTGGCCTCGCAGAATGCCGCCGACTGGTTCGACGCGCATAGCGTGGCTTGGGGCATCGGGCCAAGCGTTTCCTGGGCCATCTTTAGTTCCGGAGCGATTCAAGCCAATATCCGTCAGCAACAGGCATTGCGCGACCAGGCCTACCTGATCTATCGCGAAACGGTGCTCGACGCGCTGCAGCAGGTGGAGAACGCCCTGGTGGCTTACCGCCAGGAACAGGCCCATCGGGTTGCCCTGGAAAAGGAGGTTGTGGAATATCGCAAGACGATGACCTATGCCGAGGAGCTTTACCGCAACGGCCTGACCGATTTTACCAACGTGCTGTTGGCCCAAAACGCTTTGTTAGGCGCGCGCACGGCGCTGGTGCAAAGCAACCTGGCCGTGTCGAATGATTTGGTGTCGCTTTATGTCGCCCTGGGCGGCGGCTGGAACGCGCCCACCGAGAACAGCCCGCCGGCTGCGAAGGCGCGCGGCGCGATGGGCCACTAAAACGCAGCGAAGAGGATTTCCACCACGCAACACGCGAAAAACACGAGAATGATACGTACCTGCTTTAGGGATGGCCCCGCCCGCTTGGTGGTTGTTTTGCTGCCCACCGCGGTGATGCTGGCCGCCTGTTCCAAAAGCGCTACCGGGCCGCCCGCAGCACCTCCAGCCTTGGTGAAAATTGCCGTGGTGCGGTCGGAAAATGTGCCAATTGAGCTGCGCAATATCGGCGTGGTGCAGCCGG
>JAKCCC010000036.1 GCA_021838985.1 Planctomycetota bacterium | reverse complement strand
GACGTACCGTTCGTCAAAGTAAAAGCGGCCTCCCGCCGCTTTCCTGGGCCAGAGGCACGCTGGCCTGGCCTCTGGACTGTATCATTAATAGCCGTGTGCGGTATAACACGAACGAAAGGGTTGGCGCTATGTTTGATTCGTTGAAGAGCCTGGGGCAATTAGCACCACTGCTGGCCCGGGCCAAGGAAATCCAGGGTAAGATGGGCGAGTTTCAGCAACGCCTCGCGAATCTTCGCGCGACGGGCACCGCCGGCGGCGGGATGGTGACCGCCACGGCCAACGGGATCATGGAAATCGTGGAGTTGCAATTTTCGCCCGACGCCCCGCGACAGGATGGCGAATTGCTCGCCGATTTGACACGGGCGGCGGTCAACCAGGCGCTCACGAACGTGCGGGCGGAGATTCAAAAACAGGTGCGGGAAATCACCGGAAACCTGGATCTGTCGGCATTCCAGCATCTGCTGGGTGTAGGCCAGTAGTACTTTGTCCAGCGATAAATTTCTGGTGGCAGAAAGAGCCCCAGACCCGCCACCGAACCCAAAGCACCGGGCTTCAGCCCGGCGAATGGCGGCGGCCGGGGTACCAGTAAAGATAAGTGGTGATAGAGCAGTAGGGGTTAGGTTTCAGGTTTCAGGTGGGCTGCCCGTAACCAAAAACCTAAAATCCGCTGCCCCGCCCGGCGGCGGGTACGCGATATCGGAGCTGAAACGATGGCCCGGCCCAAGACCGGTTATAGCGCCAGCGTGCAGCGGCTGATTGAATTGTTCGGTCGGCTGCCGGGCGTCGGTGCACGCTCCGCGGAGCGGATGGTATTCCATATTCTGAAAAGCCAGCCGGAGGAGGCATTGGCCTTGGCGGAGGCGATTCGCGCCGTGAAAGAGCAGGTGCGGCACTGCCATATTTGCCATCATCTAACCGAAGCGGATCCTTGCGCGATCTGTGCGGATCCCGGCCGGGACCACAGCGTGATCTGCGTGGTCGAGCAGCCGAAAGATTTATTTCAGCTGGAGGCAACCGGAGCGTATGATGGGGTCTATCATGTGCTGCTCGGACGGCTGGCGCCGCTGGAGGGAGTCGGGCCGGAAAAGCTTACCGTGCCAGCGCTGCTGGAGCGGGTCAGGCAGCGCGACGCAGACGGCCGGCCGGTGGTGCGGGAAATTATTTTGGCGACGAATCCGACCATGGAAGGCGATGGCACCGCGTTATATCTGCAAAGCCAGCTGCAGGGCGCCGGCATCACGATTACCCGTCTGGCACGCGGCCTGCCGAGCGGAGCGCAGATTGAGCACGCCAACAAAACCATTCTTTCAGACGCCCTGGCGGGACGGACGCGCCTCTGAGGCCAGCTGACTCGAACGTTTCGCCGCAGAGGCCACAGAGGACCCAGCGCGGCCAAGGCCGCAACCAAAAGAACCACGGATCACACGGAGCTGCACGGACTTTTAACCACGAAACACACGAAAAGGGCAATGACCGGATGGGGCTAGGCGGCCTAAGAGTTTGTGCGCTGTGCGCAAATTTGGAAGGATTGTGATCCAGCGCGGCTTCGCCGTGCCGCGCTTTCTGTGGCGCGGTGGTGAAAAATCCGGGCTAATCACCATCCGGAGACGTCCGGCCAGCCCGACCTGGTGAAATGAGCGCTTATGGAAATCCGCAACTTCTGCATTATTGCCCATATCGATCACGGCAAATCCACGCTGGCCGACCGGATTTTAGAGCGCACCGGCGCCATCAGTGAGCGCCAGATGCAGGCCCAGGTCCTCGATGATCTGGAGCTGGAGCGGGAACGCGGCATCACCATCAAAGCCAGTGCGGTCACCGTGACCTATGAACTGGCTGGCCAGCGTTACATGCTGAATCTGATCGATACGCCGGGCCACGTTGATTTCCATTATGAGGTGGCCAAGGCACTGCAGGCGTGCGAAGGGGCGCTGCTGGTGGTCGATGCGACCCAGGGGGTGCAGGCCCAAACCGTGGCCAACGCCTACGCCGCCATTGAGGCCGGCCTGGAGATTATTCCCGTTATCAACAAAATTGATCTGCCCAGCGCCCGGCCTGATGAAACAGCTGAAGAGATGGAACAGGTTCTGGGCCTTGATGCGTTAAGCTGCCTACGCATATCGGCCAAGAGCGGTTTGGGGCTGGCGGAGTTGTTCCAGGCCATTTGCCAGCAACTGCCGGGGCCGAAGGGCGACGCCGCTCGTCCCCTGCAGGCGCTTATCTTCGACAGCAAATACGACGACTACCGCGGTGTGATTGTGTACGTGCGCATGGTAAACGGGCGGCTGGCCATTGGGCAGAAAATCCGGATGATGGGCCGTCAGCGCGTCTATCAGATCACCGACTTGGGTAAATTCATGCCCAAGCCAACCCACGTGGACACCCTGGCCGCCGGCGAAGTCGGCTTCCTGGTGGCCAACATCAAGATGCTCGCCGATGTCACCATCGGTGACACGGTCACCGATGCCGCCACGCCCGCCGCCGGCGCCTTGCCCGGCTATCGCCCCGCCAAGCCGATGGTTTATTGTGATTTCTATCCCGGCCCGGATACGGAATACACCCATCTGCGCGAAGCGTTGGAAAAATTACGCCTCAACGATTCATCGTTTAGCTTTGAGCCGGAATCATCCGACGCCCTCGGGTTCGGTTTCCGCTGCGGCTTCCTCGGTCTGCTGCATATGGAAATCGTCCAAGAGCGACTGGAACGCGAACAGCACGTGCAGGTGGTGCAAACAGCGCCCACCGTGCCGTATGAAATCCTGATGCAGGATGGCACCGTCAAGACCATCGACAGCGCCGCGGCCCTGCCGGACGCCAGCAAGGTGCGGGAAATCCGCGAGCCGATGATCCGGGCCAGCATTATCCTTCCCGCCGAGCACATTGGCGATATATCGAAACTGTGCCAGGATCGGCGGGGCCAGTATCGCAAAACCGAGTACCTCGGGCCGCAGCGGGTCATTCTCGAATACGACCTGCCCCTGGCTGAGGTCATTTTCGATTTTTTTGACAAGCTTAAAACCATTACCCGCGGCTATGGCACGCTGGATTACAATTTACTGGGGTTTCACGCTGATGACCTGGTGCGCATGGACATTCTGGTTAACGGCGAGCCGGTGGATGCGTTAAGCCTGATTGTGCATCGGGACAAGGCGGCCTTGCGCGGTCGGGCGATTATCAAGAAACTCAAGGCGGAAATCGGCCGGCATCTCTTCGAGGTTCCATTGCAGGCGGCGATCGGGTCGCGGGTCATCGCCCGGGAGACCATCAGCGCTATGCGCAAGAATGTGACGGCGAAATGTTACGGCGGCGACGTGAGCCGCAAACGCAAGCTGCTGGAAAAGCAAAAGGCGGGAAAAAAGCGGATGAAGCAGGTCGGCCGGGTGGAAATTCCGCAGGAGGCCTTCATGGCCGTGCTCGAATCGGGGGAATAACCCATTTGGAGACAAACCGCCGCGAGCGGCAACCGCCCACCTCCCCAGCCGGGGTGTGGCTATAAATTGTGCTTCATCGTGGTATACGCAACACGGCCTCTGACGATACATTCTTGTGGTGCAGGCTCCAGGTTGTGGTGCAGGTCTCCAGACCTGCCGCCCTTTCATTGATACTCAACACGGCCTCTGATGATACATTATAGGGAGCTAAAGCTGCGGAGAAATGCTGGTTCCCCGGCAACAATACCGAATCAGATATCCCATTAACAGCCGTGTAGAGTAAATGTCTCGTTAGAGGTCCGCACCACAAACGCGACAGACCTGGAGGTCTACACCACAAACTTGGCAGACCTGGAGGTCCGCGCCCCCAGCATTTGCCGTGGGTCTCCGTACCGCAACCTACGGCACGCAGGATCGTGCCTGCTGCCGCCACAATTCATGGCCACACTTCATCCCGGTTACCTTTCAGGCGGCGCTTGCTTTGGGCCCGGCGCGATGGCTATACTGAATAGAGGATGAGTTGCAATTGACCATCGCCTTTTCGGAGGGCCGGACATGATGTCTATCCTGCATCGTCTGCCACGTGTTCTCGCGGGGGCGGGCCTATTCCTGGCCGGCTTGGCCCTGGTGGCGCCGGCGCTCCCTTGCGCTGCAGCTCCGGTTGGTCCGGTGGATACGCAGCGCATCATGAATCACATGATGATGCCCGCCACCCGGATGAACGGGGTGCCGCTGCGCGACGCCATCGCCTATCTGCGCAGCGTTACGGGCGCCAACGTGTTCGTGAACTGGAATGCGCTCCAGTCCGCGGGCGTGACCCGCATGACGCCTATCACCTTGAACGTTAAGAATGTCAGCGTGCGCACCGTCGTGGGCCTGATCCTGCAGATTGCCTCGCCCCAGGTCCCGCTGATCAGCTACACGTATCACAACGTGCTAACCATCACCACTCGTGCCGACGCCAACCGACAATTGGTAACCAAAGTCTACGACGTGGCGGATCTGCTCGTGCCTGTCATCACCTATACCAACATTCCCACGTTCAATCTCGGTCAATCCACCCAGAACAATAGTGGTGTGTCCATCACCGCCGGTCAGACCAGCAATGTGAACACCAATAACAATAGCAACAACAACCTCTTTGGCGGCGGGGGCGGCGGAGGGGGTGGTTACGGCGGCGGCCAGAACCTGTTCGGCGGGAAAAAGAATAGCGCCAGCGCCCGTGGCAAGAAGCTGGTTAAGTTGATCGAAGCCATCGTGGAGCCGAACATCTGGTCCACCAATGGCGGGCCGGCCAGTATTGTGTATTTCCAGCAGCGCCTGATCGTGACCGCCCCGGTTTATGTGCAGCACGAAATCGGCGGATCCTCGACCCACTACTGATTCACTCCGCGTTGCCACTTAGCTTGGTGCGGCGGGCCGGTCCGCTTCGTCACTAAAATCGGTATCACATCCCCGTGTTTCTTCGCGCCGTGCGCAAAGGCTTCTGGCTTGGAGCTCGCGGGCTCGTCCGTCTCGTCACTAAAATCCGTGAAATTCGTGTAATCTGGGTAATCTGTGGATCGTCTTTGGTTGCGGCTTGGTTTATTCGCCCGCGGCGATCCGGCCGTGCCCTGACCGTACCTGGTCTGCCGGCGTAAACCGCCCCCCCTTCCGACGTGCCCCACAAAATCTGTTGTGCACCCGAAAATCCGGGCGGAAGCCGCGCCGCTGGATAATCAGCGCCAATTAGGATAATTTATTATTTTGTAACGCCTGTCGGCCAGAATTGCGGGGGCCGCCGGCGCAGCCTAAAGCTCGCAGGGCCTGGCGAACGCGGCTATCCTTTCGCCGGCTGTTCGGCCCGGCCGGCTCATCGGTAATGCGTCATGGAATTGAAAAAAGGGATTGGCGTTTCGACGGGTGTCGTCATCGGTCCAGCCCTGTTGCTGGACAATGATGAAATTCGCATCGGGCGGCGGGCCATCACGTTGGCCGAAGTCGCCGCCGAGCAACAGCGGCTCCGGACCGCCTTGACCGCCGCCAGCGACGATTTGCGCGATCTGCGCGAACGCACCCGCCGCAACCTGGGCAAGGAGATGGCCGCCATCTTCGATTTTCATCTGGCCCTGCTCAACGATCCGCAACTGCAGGCCGCCTTTAGCCAGGGGATCGAACGGGATAGCCACTCCGCCGAATTCGCCGTGCGCCGGGCCTTACGCGAGTATGGCAAGCATTTTACCGAGCACCCGGACGCCTATTTCCGCGAGCGGGTTAAGGACATCTACGATCTGGAGCGCCGCCTGCTGCAACACCTCATGGGGGCTGGAAAAATCCGTTTGGAGCCGACGGATCAACCCGTCGTCATCGTCGCCCATGATTTAACCCCATCCCAAACCGCTTCGCTGGATAAAAGCAAGGTGCGGGGCATCGCCATCGAAGCCGGCGGCCGCACCAGCCATACCGCCATCCTGGCCAATTCCCTGGGCATTCCGGCGGTGGTGGGACTCGACAGCCTCACGCGTGAAGTAACCACCGGGGATGTGCTGGTGGTGAATGGTTACAGCGGTGTGGTGATCATCGATCCGGATGCCGCCACCATCGAGGAGCATCAGAAATACGAACAGCGGCAGGTGCGGTACCGCACCCAGTTGGATTCCATGCGTCATCTGCCCGCCCGCACCAAGGACGGCGTGGACATCAAATTGTTTGGCAACATTGAGTTCCCGCATGAAGTCGATACCGCGCTGGCCAAGGGGGCCATGGGTATCGGTCTGTATCGCACGGAATTTCTCTACCTGGCCGGAGGGCATGAACCAACGGAGGAAGATCACTATGCGGCCTACTGCCGCGTGTTGCAGTGCATGGGCCAACGCCCGGTGGTCATCCGCACCCTGGATCTGGGCGCGGATAAATACTCGCCGTTTCAGGACCAGGTGCCGGAAGCCAACCCCTTTCTGGGCTTCCGTTCGATTCGCTTGTGTCTGGGTAATCTGCGTATCTTCAAGACGCAATTGCGGGCGATCCTGCGGGCCAGCACGCGGGGGGATCTGCGGCTGATGTTTCCCCTGATTTCCACACCCCTGGAGTTGCGTCAGGCGAAAATGGTCCTCAAGGACACGATGGAGGAACTGGACGAGCAAAACATCCCCTACAATCCGCATCTGCGGGTCGGGATGATGGTGGAAGTGCCGTCCACCGCTCTGCTGCCCAAGCCGTATGTCCGGGACTGTGATTTTCTGTCCATCGGCACCAACGACCTGATTCAATATACGTTGGCGGTGGATCGCGGCAATCAGCGCGTCGCTTCGCTTTACAGCGCCGCCAATCCCGCCGTCCTGCGGTTGATTAAGAATGTGATCTGGTCCGCCCGCAGCCGGCGCCGAGCCATCTCGCTGTGCGGAGAAATGGGCGGAGACCCCGATTTCACCCTGCTGCTGGTCGGTCTGGGGTTGCGCCAGTTTTCCGTGGCGCCGCAGCATATCCCTGAAATTAAAAAAGTCATCCGCAGCATGAATGCCCGGCACGCGCGTCAGGTGGCGCAACGCGCACTGGGCTTTGAACATACCCAGCAGGTTATGGGCTTTTTGCGTGAAGAAACGCGCAAGATTTTGCCGGATATCTTCAGCGAGGTTCCCGCCAAGCCGGTTACAGCCACGGTATGACGGACCACGCAAGGGTGACCTCCACCATCCTGTTCGGCCCGGCGAAGGCACATCCCAGCTATTCTTGTCCATCATTCGCCATGGCAGGCGGTGGCGGCGTGGTGTGCGATGCGCATAAAAGTACAATAAATTGGCTAAAAAGTCCTATGGAATTTGCTTGACTTTGATTCGGTACGTGGCCAAAATATACAAAGTTGCCAAGTAGCTTGGCAATACACTGACGGTAATTATAATGAACTTGACTTTGTTTTTGTCGGAAGGTATATTATGCCAAGTTGCCAAGCAGCTTGGCAGCATGTTGGCAGTGATTACCATGGAGCGGTAAGGCGCTCACTATGACGAATGACACGTTACAAAGGCCGAGTTTCTCGCAGCAAATCAGCCAGCGTTTGCGCGATGAAATATTCGCCCAGTACCACCCGGGCCAACAATTGCCCTCCATCGCGGCCATCGCCAAACGTTTCGGCGTCAGCTCGCCCAGCGTGCGTGAATCCTTAAGCGTGCTGGAGGCGGAAGGCCTGATTGAACGCCGTACCGGCAGCGGAACCTACGTCGGCGACCTGACGAAGGGCCGGCATGTGGGGGTGTTGGTGGAAGAAGACATCTCGGATCCGCAGACTTCGTATTTCTATCGCCGGGCCCCGCAACAGGTGGTGCGGTTTCTGCTTGAAAACCACACCGCCGCTCGTTTGTACGCCGGCCGTCTGCGCCCGCGCGATGCGGTTCACCGCGGGCTTACCTGCCTGGAGTTTCTGGAGGCCATCGAGAGACACCGGCTCAGCGGCGTGGTGGCCTTCACGCCCGACCAGACTTTTTCCCAATGGTACGGGGCGTTGGAAAAACAGCGGGTTCCGGTGGTGGGACCAAGCGAAAAGTGCATGCACCGCGTGATTTGGGACTCCACCGCGCTGGTGCGGATGGGGGTTGATTATTTGCTGGGCCATGGCCGGCGTCGCATCGCCCTGATGGAATACCACTGGCCGGCGGATCGGCAGGTGCGATTTGTGGAGAATTTTCGGGCGATGCTGGGGGCCGCCGGGGTGGCGGTTAACGAGCGTTGGATTCGCCACAGCCTCATTCCCTGCGCCCCGGAGGCGGGTTGGGAGGAATTCCGAGCGATCTGGGCGGAAGGGCGGGAGAAGCCCGATGGGCTGCTGATTTGCAACGACAATCTTTTTCCCGGCGCGGTGATGGCCATTTTGCAGCTGGGTATCCGCGTGCCGGAGGATCTGCTGGTGGTGACGCACTTTAACCAGGGTTCGGGCATGGTCTGCCCGTTTCCGGTGGTGAAACTGGAGTTTGATCCCGACGGTTACGCCCGGACGGCCGGGGCGACGCTGTTGAAGCTGATGCGCCACGAGCCGGTGCCGGAGGCGCCGGTGCTGCTCCCGCATGAGTTGGTAGAACCAGACGATAGCTCAGGCGAAGCCGCGAAGAGCGCGAATGAAATCCGGATGACGGACATGGAGGTGGTTAAGGTGTGATTTTCGCGGCCTTCGCGGCGCAGTTTAGTCGCCAGGGCGACCGTGAGATGCGGAATCGCAAGCACCGCGCTTTAGCGCGGTGAACCGATGAAAACAGGTCTTAGGTTACAGGGGCTGGGTTTTAGCGGTGCGGAAAAAGCGAAATTGCAAGCACCGCGCTTTAGCGCGGTGAACCGATGAAAACGGGTTTTAGGTTAAAGGAGTAAGGCATGCACGGTGCTTTAGCGCGGTGAACCGAACAAGACTGGGCCGCCCGAAGGCGCATGCGGAAGAGGAATGATGAGCCGCGGGGGACACGAAATACCAGAACCACGGATCACACGGATGGCACGGATAACGTTGGTTTTTTCAGTCGATCCGTGTAATCAGTGTAATCCCCGCCGCGGCGGGTAAACTGCGGTGAAAAACACAAAAGGACGAACCCCAAGCACCGCGCTTTAGCGCGCTGAACCGATGAAAACGGGTTTTAGATTACAGGGTCAATGGGCAGGGAACCGTAAAGGAAAAAGAACGAAAACTGAAAACTTTGTTCGCCTCGGCGAAGAGAGGTTTGGTTTAACTCGGGCCGCGCGGCTCGGGCCTGAATTCCCCGGGTCGAAGACTCGCCTCTGGAGAGGCGGACTAAACAAGGAGGTGCCTTATGGCACGGCAGGACTTACTTCCGGGTGACGGCGTTTCCGTGGTGCACTCGCACGAGTTCCGACGCTTGGGCGGTGGCCGGAGGTCCGTAGTGGTTCATTCGTACAAGGAGTTGGTCAAGTTCGAAACTGGAAACCGATGGGCGCGTCCCGACAGCGGTCAGGACGCACGGGAATCCGGCTTCACCCTGATCGAGCTGCTGGTGGTCATCTCGATCATCGCGATTCTCGTGAGTATCCTGCTGCCAGCCCTGGCCAAAGCCCGGGAATTGGCCAATCGGGCCGTCTGCATGGCCAACATCCGGGGGGTCATCCAGTCAATGGTCACCTACGCTCAGAGCAACCAAGGCGAGTTTCCCGCGCAGGTGGTCTACAATGCGGGCGCTGGATGGGCCTACTATAACGCTCCCATCTCCGCCGCCGGCGGCAATGGCTACAGCCTTGTAGGCCCGCCGCCGACCGCGTCCGCGGCGGTGCAACAATGGTATCTCGAGAACATCAACAACGTTTGGGCAAATCCGCTTGCCAATGCGTGGATCCTGGTGCTGCAGGGTTACGCCACGCCGGCAAGCTTCATATGCCCCTCCGATCCACTGGCGCAAGGTCCGTCGGTAGAGCGACACGTCGATCCCACCTCCACCTACTACTTTTCCAATTTCGGGGCACTTGCTCCATCCGCTGTCGCGGATTCTTCGTACAACGGACTTATGAATTCCAGCGGTGCGGGGGTAAGCTACTCCCTCGCATATCCGTGGCCTTGGCCCAACGGCGGCACCACCAACGGCACTCCTGGCTCCCCTGGTCAGTGGTGGACCACCAATGGCGCCAACACCCAAGTTCCCCTTGTCAGCGATATGGCTCCCGCAGCTGCCAATTCCTATAATGGCGAGGGTCCAGGCATGGGAGTGTATCAGCGGATCACGACCACTTTGCCAACGGCCAACACCTACGGCCCGTATATCTACCTCTGATCTTGTCAACCTCACTGCGAGGCCGGGGTGTCGGTGCGCTCATGGTGTCGCCGCCCTTTCGCCTCCGGGAGGAGAGAGAAGGGGTGGGGGTTTGGGGGCGGGACTTGGGTGTC
>JAKCCC010000035.1 GCA_021838985.1 Planctomycetota bacterium | reverse complement strand
GGGTCGAACAAATCATCGAAGTACCCTTGTCGCCGCAGGAACGGAAGCTTTTTGAGGCGTCGGTTAGCCACGTCCGAGATTTGATCCGGACGATCAAAATTTGACCCGTACCGCCCGGGTGTGGCCAGATTTTAGGGCGGGGACATACCGACGGGCGGCAGGAATGCCGCCGCTAGGACGTTGGGGACTTGGCGCTATCGCTGTCGGCCGGCGTTCGCCAAAAAATCCGGCCGCACCGCACCGCCCCTGCGCCCCCAACCGCGCTGTCGCCGTCAGGAAAAACCGGGTGGTCGGGAGATTTTGATACCATACGGCCGTGAAGACGGCGCGTCTCGACCTGATTTCCGCCAGGTTACCAACGACTTGGTGACTTGGGCCCGGCCGAGCGGCGTTTGATGATGGCGACGGCGGACGGAACCTGGGGTGCCAAATCGTGAAACGAACCCTCATTTTCATCCTCAAACTGTTGATCATGGGGGTCGTCTTCACCTTTGTCGGCGTCAAGTTCGCGCAAACCTGGCACACGGTCAGCTTGGAGCGGCTGCACATCGACTGGCCGATCGCCGCCCTGATACCGTTGGGCATGTTGGCGCTTTCCGCCGTCAACGCCCTGACCTGGCTGTGGCTGGCGCGGAGCATGGGCGATCGCCACGCGGTGGTTCCCTTGCTGGGCGCCTACACCTTCAGCCAGGCCGGCAAATATGTGCCCGGCAAAGTACTGCTGGTGCTGCTGCGCCTGGAAAGAACCTATCGCGTCGGCATGGAGCGCGAAGTCTGCCTGCTGTCCACCGCGCTGGAAAATGGCATGTACGCGCTGTCCGGCGCGTTGGTGGGCGTCGCGGCTCTGCTGGTCGTGGCGCGGAATCATCCCCTCTATATCGTCCTGTGCGCGCTGCTGATTTTATTGTTGCTGGGAATTTTTCATCCGCGCGTTTTTTTCACGCTGTTGAATCTGGCGCTGAAATCGATGAAACGCGGCCCGATTCCTCCCGGCCGACACTTCCGCCGCCGCCACATGGCCATCGCCGTCGTCCTGTTTTGTGGCAGTTGGCTGGGCGGCGGCCTGGCCCTGTGGGCGGCCGTACGCTGTGTGCACGCCCTGGCGCCGCAGGATTGGTTCATGCTCTGTGGCGTTTTCGCCCTGTCCGTGAGCCTGGGAATGTTCAGCCTGCTTCCCGGCGGCTTAGGCGTGCGGGATGCCGTGCAGGCTCTTATGTTGATGCCGGTGGTTCACTCGCCCGAACTGATTATCGTCGCGGTGGCCATGCTGCGGCTGTTTCAAATCGCGGTGGAGTTGTTGCTGGCGCTCGTGGGTGGTGTCGTGAATATCCGCTGGGCCGGATCCGCTTCGGGAAGCACGTTCGGCGACCGCGCGGAGGTGGCCGGGAACGATTCCTAATTCACGCTTGTTGCGAGTTGGTTCGCCCGGCGGCCCGTACGCCGGTGGGGCTGACACCCACATGGGTCCGGATACACCTGTTGCGAGGGGAATACCCAATGGCCAGCAAAACCCGAAAACCGATGGACAGTTTTGGGGCATTGGATTGCCTTGATGCAATTGAACCCGTATGCCGCGGGACAGACCGGATCGTCCGCCGGTGTACCGTCCCAACGGAGACGATAGATCGGCGGCGTTTCCTTGGCGGTGCGGTCCTGGCGGGCTTGACGGCCATAGCCATCAGCCGCCGCCACGGCATCGCGCGGACACGGGCGCCGGATGCGGGTCTTGAAAAGGTGGGCATCCCGCCATTTCCCAAGGCGCCGGACGGCCTGACTCTGTTCACCATCAACGAATTCGATAGCGCCGCCGATGCGCTGACAGTTTCCCTGTCCGTTCCTTCGCAGAATTGGCTGCGGGCCTGGTTCAAATGGGGCAATGCGCCCGACTGGAGCAAGATGACCGGCGACGTGGCCCGGGCGCATCAGGCGGGCGCCTTGTTTGGCGGCGGAACCACCTGTTCGGCGCTTTACCCGCATGAAAATGGCATTACCAATGCCCAGTTCATGGATATGGCCACGCGGGACCCCTATGGTCGGCTTTATAAGATCTCCAATGCGTACTACCACGGCGCCATCGAGAACCCCGCCTACCGGCGTTACGTGCTCAAATGGGCCACTCTGCAGATCGAGGCCGGTGTGGATAGCCTTTTTATGGACGAAGTGTGCGGCGCTTACAGCTCCCATGAGGGCTATGACCCCTACGGCTTAGCCGCCTTCCGGCGCTATCTGCTGCGTCGCTTTGTGGAAAGTGGGCATTGGCGGGTCGATGACCCACGCTGGAAGTCCCAGTTCCAGGTGGATTGCGACGACCCGCGGGAATGCCCCGACCACAGCATTCGGACCTTCGATTACGCGGCCTACCTCCGCAAAAATCATTGGGCAGACCATCCGGATCAGCCGGCCAATCCCCTGGCTGGGATTTGGGGACGCGACAACTGGGCGGTTAGCGGCGAGAGTTATTGCGCCTTTCGCAACAATGCGGTGTGGCGTTACTGGACGAGTCAGCTTCGCGCCTATGCGGCGAAACGGCAGCGCCGGGTTTGGATCGCGGCCAACGGTTTGAACCGTTGGGTGGATTATCAGATCGCCGGTGGGGGAACCCTATGGAATTTTCCACTTCAAGCGGATGGCAAACTCAAGTGCGCCGCCGCCACGGCTTCCGATATGGCGGCTTGGCGTCAGCTCTATACGGAAAGTCAGGGGCTTCTGCACGGCAAAGATGTGCCCGTCGTTGTATTCAACGATTGGGGGGATGGAATGCCATGGATGGACAAGTTAACCGATGCGGATCGAGCCGCGTGGCTGGGGGCCTATGCGCCGGAGATCTTCGCCTGCGGTCTGTTTTTCGCTTACCCCGTTCATGGACCGTTCGGATGCAACGCCGCGACCGACGGAACGCTGGGGGTGATTCAGCAGCAAGCCCGATTTGTCCAAGCGATATCGCCGCTGCTTCGCGGTGTGACCTGGCAAGATCCCAGCGCGGCATCCTACGACGGAAAAGCCGTTGTCACCCTGCAGGCCCAGCCGGCCGCGGGCCGAGTAATCGCCCATTTGGTGAACCGGGATTACGCGGGTATGACGCCCATTCAGCAAACCGGCAAGGGTTTACGGATAGCGTTGGCGGTGCGCCCGAAAGTGGTGCGGATTCATAACGCCGATACCGGCGAGGTAACGACGGCGCAGTGGAGTTATGATCCGCATGCCATTTTGCCGGGCCGGCGCACCAGCGGCCTTCTGAAGGTTGCGGTGCCCTCGTTGCGGACCTGGAATGTTCTGCGGATTGATCTGCCGCACTGGGCGCCGCTTCCCAGCGCCAGCGTGGTGACCGTACCGTGCGCTCCTTTGTGGCAACGCCCCAGCTTAAACCGGTTTCATATCACCGGCGCGGCCCCTCCTCTGAGCATGAACGGATTTGTGCAGGGTCGGCTCAACGCTGATCTGCGTAATAATCCCACGTTCATCGTGCGCTTCCGCCAGGCGGGCCGGTTTGAGATGCACGTCAACTCGGTGGCCGGCGCCGGCGCGCATTTGCTGATTAAGGTAGATGGTAAACTGGCCCTGGCGCAGCATCTCGTCAATACCATCGGCGGCAAGAACAATCCGACCGCCAACGATATCGACCAGACTTTTTCCGTTTCGGTGCCGGCGGGGTTACATCGCATCTCGGTAAATAATGACGGCGCCGACTGGTTTACTGTGGACTGGTATAAATTTGTCGGCCTGTGATGCGGGTAAGCTCCCGGCCACCGGGAATACGCGTGAAGTCCAGGCCCCGGGTTCTGAAACCTAAGCCCTGGGTTCTCCCGTCGTTCTTCGCCCCGCCTGGCGCCGCCGATGTTCCACCGTACCGTCGAAATTAGCCACGAGTACCTCGTCGGCGAAATCCAGGAACAAACCGGTTTCAATCACACCCGGAAGGCTGTGCAGCCACCGCTCCAACGCCGGCAAATCATCCAGCCCTGGTTGGTCCGGCTGCGACCGCGGTTCAAAACGCACGTGCAACAGCGGATTGCCGTTGTCGGTCTTATACAGCGCCCCATCGGCTAGCCGGCGCGGCGTGACCGTAGCGCCCCGGCCGGTCAGCGTCCGCATCACCACCGGCATGGCAAAACCGACCACTTCGACAAATACCGGAAAATGCGTGCCGAGCCGATCCACGAGCTTTTCCTGCCCCACCACGATGACCAGCCGGCGGGCCAGGGATTCAATCACTTTTTCCCGCAACAACGCGCCCCCGCCCCCTTTCAGAAGATTCAACCGCGGATCCACTTCATCGGCGCCATCGACGGCAATGTCCACATACGCCAAGGTTTCCAGCGGCGTCAGGGGGATGCCCACGGCGTGCGCCAGTTCCTCCGTGGCTTGCGAAGTGGCCACGGCGGTCAGGGACATCTTGGTTTCCGCGCAGCGGCGCCCCAGCATCCGGACGAAAGCGTGCGCCGCCCGCCCGCTGCCCAATCCTACAATTTGCCCCGGCTGGATCATCGCGGCAGCCATAGCGCCGATGTGCTCCAGTTGTCCCACCGTGGCCGCGCGCCTTGTCGAGTCGCCCTCTTCGGCGACCGGAGAAGAGGATGGTGGCATGATGCGCATCATTGACCGCCAGAAACCATTGGAAATCAGGGGAAATCTTGCGCTGACAGGTTTAGCGGCAGCCGGTTGACCAAGCTTCCCGGGCAGCGGGCACTCCATCCTTCGATAGGGCGGGAAAGTAGTCCGTGGGCTACACGCCGGCCAGTTCTACCGTCGCCTCATTTTGTTCCGCCATGTTGATGAGTTCACGGTAGATTTTGCGGTAGGAGGCAACGGTCATGGTGCCCTTGGCCTGCGGGTTCAGCGCCCACAACTTGGCCAGAAAGAGGTGCTCAAGTCGCACGGGGCCATCCTCAATCTCGATCTTGAACCCCGCCATCCTTTGCGACATCTGCCGGCAGAATTTTGAGACGCCCTTGATAAGCGAGCCGATGATCTTCCGGTTCTCCTGGCTGTGGTAAACCGTCACCAAATCATCCACGCGCTCGGCATAGAAGGCGTCAGGGGCGACAATAAACTCAATGCAGTCCCCGTCTGGGTCATACGTGACAGCCGGGCGAAAGGCAGGAGCCGATTGGGCCAGCTTGAGCACGTGCTCCGCGAATTGTGCATTAGTCATGGTGGTCATAATCGCCTCTCCTTGAACCTTGTTGCATGATTTATCGGCAAGGCCGGGGTGGCTGGATCACCCTTCTCCCACCTCCAATTGTAGGCAACCCCATCCTGGTTTACAAAAACCAGATACACCTGCCCTGGGTACGGCGGCGCTGCCGTACCATCGGGTCGGTAGCTGTGTTCCGGGATGGCACAGTAGCATCGCCAGCCCACGCCGCGTCGATCTTCGTCCTCATCTTGCCGCAAGCCCTCAAAAATGGCGGTTGGCCGTTGGAGCACATAAGGCACAACATGTGCCGCCTCGTGAATGTGTACCGCCCCCCGCGCGGCCAATGCGTGCAAGCGGTCGTACGAAATCTGAACCTTCGTCGGCTTACCGTCGTCGGGGCCCACCGCGTCGATCTGCAGGTATTGGCGCCGCGTCTCCGATTCCTCGGGCATAGTGGCGGTCATGCTAACCGCTGGTGCCGCGGCCGTCAAAGCGGATGTCAACCTCCCCTCGACCTGCGAAGTGGCCACGGCGGTCAGGGATATCTTGGTTTCCGCGCAGCGGCGCCCCAGCATCCGGACGAAAGCGTGCGCCGCCCGCCCGCTGCCCAATCCTACAATTTGCCCCGGCTGGATCATCGCGGCAGCCATAGCGCCGATGTGCTCCAGTTGTCCCACCGTGGCCGCGCGCCTTGTCGAGTCGCCCTCTTCGGCGACCGGAGAAGAGGATGGTGGCATGATGCGTATCCCGCCTGGTCGAGTCGCTTTGGAATTTCACCGTGGCGACCTGCGCCCAACCATCCGAGGGGTGGGAATCGAACCCACGACCCGGAGATTATGAGTCCCCTGCTCTAACCGCTGAGCTACCCTCGGTGTTCAGGTTAAGGTCCCCGGCTATCGCTTTTCCGTCCCAGGTTTTCGACCGCAGGCGGCGGGAAACGTGACGGCGCATCCGCCACGGTTCCGGCACCTCCTGCCGCTTGCAGTTTACCGCTGCGAACCCGATCCCTAAACATAACGGATAGAGCAGGATTTTCCTACCAGGTCAGTCCGGACCTGTCCCCGCGGGGTGTGGCCAGATTTTTTTGCAACCATGGTGGAAGCGGCGTCTCGGCCCCCTCGCATCCAGGAAGCGGTTGCCAAAAAATATGGCCACACCTGCCCTCCCCGCCAAGGGGCACGGCTACGAAGTAAAAAGGCAAAAGTAAAAAAGGTTGAGGACGGCGATATGGGCATTGTTCCCTTTGGGTTTTACTTGTTACCTTTTACCTTTGCCTTGATCCGCTCCGAGAATAGCCGGGCGCCGGCGTGATCGGAAGCCCCGGCAAGATCTCCAGAGGCGACTCCTCGATCCGCCGAGGGTCGCCATGGGCGACTAAATTATTCCGCCTCCGTGCGGACCGGGGGCTATCTACGCGGTTTTGTTTTCTTTCATTCGCGCTGGGTGTGGGACCCTGTGTTTAGCTGTCTCAGTGGCGCGGCGGTGCGACATCCACTTCCACCACCGAGCGCTTGCGCCATCTGAGCCTTGGTTTGAAGGGTCGCCTGACGCACGGCTTCGGTCCAATCCCCGGCGGTCCCATCCCCATAGGCTCGCTGCCGGTAGGCGAAGATGATGGCGCGGCTGACATTCAACACCGCCCCCGCCCCGTTGCGGAAGGCGCTGGCGCAGTCGGCCAGCGATCCGCCCTGGGTGCCCACGCCGGGAATGAGAAACAAAGTATGCGGCAGGGCCTGGCGGAGTTCGGCAATCGCCCCTCCGCTGGTCGCCCCCACCACCGCGCCAATATCGCTGAAACCGCCGCCGCCCATCAGATCGCGCCCCCACCGTTCGATCAAATCCGCGACGTGCCGGTACAGCGGCCGACCGTCAGCGGCGGCGATATCCTGTACTTCACCGGCGGTGGGATTGCTGGTGCGCAGTAACACGAAGACCCCCTTTTGCTGCCGCCGGGCTACGGTTATAAACGGCTTGATGCCATCGCCGCCAAAATAGGGATTCACCGTCACCGCGTCCGGGCCGCGGAGCTTAATCCCGCCCAATTCCGCATCGGCGAGGTTGCCCTCGGCATACTGTTCCGCCGTATGGCCAATATCGGCGCGTTTCACATCACCGATCACCAGCAGCCCCAGTTGGCCCGCCTGCTGGACCAACTCGCCATATAGTTTTACGCCCGCTCCGCCATAGCGCTCAAAATAGGCGCTGTTGATTTTTACGGCCGGTACATGCGCCGCGACGATCCGTAGAATGGTCTGTGAAAATGCGGCGATGGCGGCCACGGCCGCGCCCGGGGTCGGCGTCTCCCGCCCACCACCCGGCTTAAGCACCGGCGGCAGATTTTCATAAACCGGATCCAGCCCGACCACCAGCGGCGTTTGCTTCGCCGCGATGGCCGCCAGAAGGCGATCGGAAAAGTGCGCACTACTCACGTCCGTCCCCTGTCACCACTTATCTTTCGGGTACCCCGGCCGCCGCCATTCACCGGGTCGCCGCTGGTGACCTGAAGGATCGCCGGACTGGAGTCACCGACCTGAAGGCCGGTGCTTCGAGTTCGGGGGCGGGTCCGGGGTTCTTTCTCCCACCCGAAATTTATCGCTGGACAACGCACTAGACTCCCGCCAGGACGTTGCCACGAACGTCAAACGCCTCCAGCAGCACCGCTTCACCGGCGAGATTATTGTCGGCCAGGATCGTGATTTTCTTCTGCGCCAGCTCTTCCAATGCGGTTAAGCGTTTACGCTTACGGTTCAGCAGCCAGGTGGCCACCGAACCATGCAGGCGCACTTCCAGACGGGCGATACGGGGGTCGAGCAGCAGGGACGCGAGTCGGCGCAGCACCTCCAGCGAAACACTTTCGGGGGTTTTGATCAGGGCCGCCCCGTGACAATGCGGACAATCCTGATACAGGCTGCGCTGCAGGCTGGGCTTGACCCGCTGCCGCGTCATCTCAATCATGCAGAACTGGCTCATCCGCAGAACTTTGGTCTTGGCGCGGTCGTTCTTGAGTTCTTCCCGCAGCAGATGTTCAATCTGTCGTTTGTGCCGGTCCTGCCGCATGTCGATAAAGTCGATCACAATCACCCCGCCCAGGTCGCGCAGGCGTAATTGCCGGCAGATTTCCGGAATCGCGTCCCGATTGATGTTGAACGCGCTTAATTCGGCGTCGCGCTGGGCGCGGTACCGGCCGGAGTTCACATCAATCGCCACCAGGGCCTCCGTGGAGTCGATCACCAGCGAGCCGCCGTTGGCCAGCTCCACCCGTCGTGCGTTGATTTTTTCGATTTCCGGCTCGACCCGATGGCGCTGGAACAGCGGCAACGGATCCGTGTAAATTTGGACCAGATTCGCGGTCTGCGGATTCACAATCGACAGAAAATCACGAATGCGCTCCGCGACGCCCGGTTCATCCACAATGATCCGGTCGATGTCGTCCACGGCGAAATCGCGAATGGTGCGAATGACCAGGTCGCTTTCCTGATACAAATCCACCGGCGCCGGCAGGGCCGCCAGGCGCTGGCTGATGCGCTTCCAGACCCGCACCAGATAATGCAGGTCCTGCTCCAATTCGCGGCGGTTCCGGTCGATGCCGGCCGTGCGAATGATAAAGCCCAGATTCTTCGGGGGATGCAGATCTTCCAGAATTTTCTTCAGCGCCCGGCGCTGCTGCAGGTCCTCGATTTTCCGGGACACCCCCAACTGGCTCATGCCCGGCATCATCACCAGGTAGCGGCCCGGCACGCTGATGTAACTGGTCAGCGACGGCCCTTTGGCCCCAATGCCCTCCTTAATCACCTGCACAATAATTTCCTGCCCGCGCCGCAGGCACTGTTGAATGGGCGGACGGCTGTGGCGCGGGGTTTTCCGTCCGACTTTTTCCATCGGCAGCAGATGCGCATTGTCCACTTGCAGATCCGTCGCGTCGGACCATTCCCCAGCCAGACGCGGATCGGCTTCCTCGTATACGCCTTCGGGCGCCTCCAGCTCGTAGGCTGCCGCAGCCCCTTCCCCTTCGGCCGCCGCGACCGAACCCTGGCGGGAGGCCGCCGATGGTTTGCCCACTGCGCCGCCGCGGCCGTGACCTGGGAAGTACTGCGGATGCAAGTCGCTTAGATGCAAAAAGCCGCTGCGGCCTATGCCAAAATCGATAAAGGCCGCCTGCAGCGACGGCTCCACGTTAGCCACTTTTCCCTTGTAGATATTGCCCACATGCAGTTCGGTGCTGGTGCGCTCGGTATAGAACTCTTCCAATTGCCCCCCGCTGACCACCGCTATGCGCACTTCCTCCTCATCCGCGGCATTGATCAGCATTTCCCGCGGCGGTCCCTGCCGCGGCCGGCGCGCAGTCGCAGGGGTGGAAACGGTCGGGGCGCTCGCGGGCGCGTCCCGCCGGCCGCTCATCCATTCCTCCAACTCATCGTCGTCCGCGGAGGTCTTCCGCGCCGCGGCGCTAGGCGCAGTCCCACCGGCGCCGGCGGTATCTTCGTTTTCCAGGGTGCCGACGCTCCCGCCTGCTTGCGACATCTCGGGTTGTTCCGCCCCCGCCAACGCTCTCCGTTCCGGGCCTTGCGCCGGAAGTTCATCCGTTCCCATGGCGGCGTCGGCCGCGTCTCTGGCGACCACGGCCGAGGTTCCGCCCTTCGTCAACATTGGCCCGCGTTCCTGCGCCGCCGCGGCCTGCTCCGGTCCGCTTTCCCGCATACCCGCGCCAAGGCCTGGCGCCTTCGGGCGGTCCGCAGCCGCTTTCTGCCCGGTGCTTTCTGTCCCCGCCTTCGAGGCGCCCCATGTTGCCGCCTGCGCCGGCGTCGGTTTTTCTTGCAACTCTCCCTGGGCCGGCTCGCGTGGGACGCCGCTCGGGCGGAACTGGCGCCGCCCACGGCTCGAACCCCCGAACGACCGGCGGCCCAAATGCTGCATCGCGCCCGGCGCCGCCCGGGCCACCACTCGTCCCAAGCCCGGTCGGTGCGCCGACGCCAATTGACTCATAATCATGGGTATATTGACCGTATCATCCGGCGGGCTGGGGGGGGGAATCGGCGCGGTCTGGCTGCCGTGGTCCGTTGCCGCGTCGTCGGGTGGCGGCGCCGGGGCGACTGCGGCGCGAGGGGCGGCGCCGGCTACCGAGGCCCCCGGTTGACTGGTCGGCGCGTTGTTGGGTTCCCGTCCGGCGCCTGGCTGCGGTTGCCGGGCCGTGGCGCTGTTCGCGGGTTGCCGCTGGCCGCGGCCGCGATGCCGCCGCCCGCCGCGGCGACG
>JAKCCC010000034.1 GCA_021838985.1 Planctomycetota bacterium | reverse complement strand
CCCATTGAATGTCGGCTTGCCCGGCAAAGGCGCGCCGCACACGCTCGTGCCCGTAGCCGACCACCACCACGATCCGGGCTACGGCCGTGGCACGCACGGCATCCAGCACCCAAGCCAGCATGGGCCGCCCGCAGACTTCGTGCAGCACCTTCACCTGCGCGCTGTTCATGCGCGTGGATTTGCCAGCGGCGAGAATAATAGCGGCTTGCGACATGTGAAAGAAGATAGCGGAAAAACCGCGCCCGCGGTAGCCGGCGCCGCCCCGAGCATCCCGGTCCGGCGCATGTATGGATTATCCGGCGCACGCCGGGTTGATTCATGGTTCGCCGGTAAATGGTTCCGGCGATCGGCGGCACCGTCGGCGCCTTCGGCGCAGAAATTACCCTGGAATGCCCGGAGCGTCGCCAGATCTGTCCGCGGAGAGCGCCAACAGGTTGGCCATGGTTTGCAATGAAATTGCCGATGGCGCTCTGGTCCCAGGGTGCGGCGGGGCCGGAGCGCTGGGGTCGGTTGGCGGCTCCGCCGGGTTATGTTTCCTGCGTTTCGATGTAGGCTTCCAGTTCCGCCAGCGGAATGGCGCAACGACCGGCCAGGTGCAGGATCACCAGGCTGAATACCGCAATCACCGGGATATCGTAGGGGAAGCGCAACAGCCCGTAGCCGCCCACCATATCGCGTGAGCCGATCTGGTCCAGCAGCCAGATGCCGCCCAGATAGGGCGCCACCCACCAGGTGTGGCGCCAGGGTATTTCGGCGAGGCTACGCGGGCTGGTAATGGCGCGGCGCAGAAGAAACAGCAGAAACGCCGCCAGCAGAAGGCCCAGCAGAATACTTACCGTGGTGGCGCCGGCCCAATAGACAATCAGGTTGGAAACGATGAAGGTTAAAGGGGCCAAAATCGTAGCGGCGGGCAGGCGGTAGGGCCGGGGGTATGTCGCTTCCGGCATCAGCCGCCGAAGCGTCAGCAGTACGACCGGCCCAATGCCATACGACAGCAGCATCACCAGGGAAATATACCCGACCATCTTCTTCCACGACGGGAAGGGCAACATAAACACAATTCCCACCGCAAAGCTCACCAGCCCGGCCACCCAAGGCACGCCAGCGCGGGATAGTTTTTTGAGCGTCCGGGGCACGAATCCATCCTCGCTCATGGCTTGGATCACGCGCGAAGACGTGACAATATAGATAAAGCCGGTGCCGCCCGGAGAAACAATGGCGTCGGCATACAGCAGCCAGGCGAGCCAGCCTAAGCCCAGAGTCCGGGCCAACGCGGCGAAGGGACCGGTGCCCACGCCGAACGACGCAACGGTTTCCAGCCTGGCCCAGCCGTATTGATGCAGCACCGCGGGGTTCACCGCCAGCAGAAACGCCAGTTCCAGCCCCACATACAGCACCATGCCGATCAGCACCGACCCGATCACGGCCAGAGGAATGTAGCGATGGGGGTTGGAGGTTTCTCCGGCCAACGCCACCGCCTGGCGGAAACCGAGATAACTGAAAATGACACCCGAGGTGGCGATCGCGGTGAACATCCCGCGGAAATATCCGCCGCGCGCCGCCACCGCCAGGTGCAGGTTGCAGACATGATGCGCCGTCGACAACAACACGACGACGGTCAGCACCGGAACCCCGAGTTTCCACCAGCCGGCGGTATTGCTGATGCGCATCGCCCATTTGATGCCCGCCAGGTTAAGCAGAGTAAACACGCCCAGCATGGCAATAGCCCCGCCCACTCCCCAGGCGGTCAACACGTTGACGCCCATGGCGCTGGAATGCACCAGCGCCGGCAGCCAGGTTAGTTTCAGACTCGTAAGGTAATTGAGCACGGCCATGGCCTCCGCCGGCGCCACGGCGACATAACCTAAAAATAAGATCCAGCTCCAGATGCGCGCCAGCAGCGAACCGTGGCTTAGATGTGGAAAATGCACCATCGCGCCGCTGCGTGGAAAAAGGGTGGTCAATTCGGCGTACACCATGGCCAGCAGCAGAATCGCGCCGCCGCCGATAATCCAGGAGAAAACGCTAAGCGGCCCGGCGAGTTGGGCGGCGTGCATCGGTCCGAGCAGCCAGCCGGAGCCGATAATGCCGCCCAGGCTGGCGTACAGCAGACCTATGACGCCCGCCTCGCGGCGCATTTTGGGAGATGGGGGCGGCGTTTCGGGCATCGGGGCGTTCCGTTAAGCCGCGCTCAAATAGCGCCATCCCAGTCGGGCGGAAGCGCCAGCACCGGCAGCGGGCTGCCATGGAGGATAGCCCGCACGACATTGCCTTCGATAAGCCGTTCCAGAACGCCGGGGCGCGACAGACCCACGACCAGCAGGGTGGCCTGATGCTCCTGGGCGGTCTTCAGCAGGGCGGCCACCAGATCGTTGGCGAAAAGCAGCAGCGATTCCACGCGCGGCGTGTTTTTCTTCAGTTGGGCCGTGACCTGGCGCAACGTCCGTTCTCCAAGGCTTTCCTCGTTGGAGGTTTCCCCCCCCGCCCCGACGACCACGTGCACGGCCAGAATCGGTGCGTCCAGGCGATTGGCCCATTGGCCCAGAGCGTCAATACGCTTATCGACTACCCATTGGTCCGAAACCGCCAATAGAATTTTGCTCATGCCCGTGTTCAACTTTCCTGGATCACCAGCGGAACGACGGGGAAATCCGCCGCACTGTTCACACTATACCCCACCCCGCGCGTTCTGGAAAGATGGGGCTAGAACGCGGATCTACGACGGGCCTTGGAGTGCCTCCGCAGGGTCTGGACCGATACCCAGCGCGCGGCGCGGATTCTCCACCAGCAGGCGGCGGCTGTCGGTTTCGGACAGGCCCAGTCGTTCCTGAAGGTTGCGCTGACTTTGGCGCATGGTGATGGCGGCGCCGACCAGATGGGAACCATCGGGAGCACGCGCGACCATGTCCGGACCGATCTGCAAATTCCATCGGCCCAGCGTATAGCGGCCAGGGCCTAAGCCCGCCGCGGAGATGGCATCGGTGACCACGATAGCTCGTGGCAGCGAGGCCGCCCGCAGATAGTTGCCCAGGGCCGGCATCGCCACGTGCGCGCCATCCGCGATGAAGCAAAGCCAGAGTCGATCCCGCAGGCTCAAGGCGCGTTGAATAATATTGTCGTGGCGATGCATTTGCATCGGGCAGCCGTTGCCCAGGTGGGTGAACATGCTTAAGCCGGCGTCACAGGCCGCCTGGAGTTGTTCCAAACTCGGATCACAATGGCCGGCGGATACGACTACGCCGGCGCGAACCAGCATTCTGGTGACGCGCAGTTGCGCATCTTGTTCCGGGGCCAGCGTCAGCAGGCGGACCAATCCACCGCCGGCGTCTAGCAGCCGCTTCGCCGCGTCTTCGTTGGGCGGGCCAATGGCATCGAGGGGGTGGGCCCCACGATAGCCCGGCGCCGGATTGAGGAACGGCCCTTCGATATGCAGGCCCCAAATCAACCGTTTAGCCAGTCCATCCGCCGCCCGCAATTCCACCAGCCGCTTCAGGCGGCCGCACATCCGGTCCATTGTTTCGGTGGTGATGGTCGCCAGAATGCCCGCCACACCGTCCGCCGCCAGCTTTTCGCAGGCCGTATGCAACTGCGCGGCGGAGAGACCGTCCTGGTTAAAGTCAATGCCCCCATACCCATTGACCTGCAGGTCAAAGTAACCGTCCCCGGTTGTCATGCTTTCTCCCAGCATGCCCGAATTTCAGCGCGGGCGCTCCGACGCGTTAACTCCGCCGCAGGTGGTAGTGGCGGCCAGATATACCGCTGGCATCAAGCCGCTTGCAGCTTAGCACCAGTCCGTCGAAGCGGATCCACCTTCGCTCGGACCGGGGCAGGGCCCCGACGCATCGGGACCGCTCCAGGCGCCTCGCCGCCATAAAATCCAGTCACACCCCCTTTCAACAGAATAACCGAAATTCCTTGGTTTTCACCATCCCGTGTGGTATAGTAACATGTGTTTTATGCTACCGCCTGCGGCCAGCATGACGCCACCGGTGGTGCAGGGATGGTCTTCGGTGACAGGGAGGTTTGCGTCATGAAGCTTCTGGCCCTTGAACTAGCTGGCTTCAAATCTTTTGCCGATCCCACCGAGTTCAAATTCGACGCCGGCATCACCGGAATTGTCGGGCCGAATGGCTGCGGCAAGTCCAACGTCGTCGATGCCGTCAAATGGGTGCTCGGCGAAATGTCCGCCAAAAGCCTCCGTGGCGACGTCATGCTGGATGTGATTTTCAGCGGCTCCGCCGGCCGCAAACCCATGGGGTTGGCGGAAGTCTCGCTGCGGTTTGACAATGGCGACCGCCGCCTTCCCGTCCCCACCGACGAGGTCAAAATCACCCGTCGCCTGTACCGCGACGCGACTTCCGAATACCTGGTTAACAACCAGGTGGTTCGCCTGAAGGATGTCCGTGAAATATTTTTGGATACGGGAGTGGGTGTGGACGCCTATTCCGTGATAGAACAGGGGCGCATCTCGGCTTTATTGGATGCCAATAGCCTCGAGCGGCGGGAAATATTTGAGGAAGCCGCCGGCATTTCCCGCTTTAAAGCCCGCAAAAAAGAAACGCTGCGCCGCTTGGAGAAGACCAGCGGAAACCTGGCGCAAACCCAGGTGGTGCTCGATGAGGTGGAGCGCCAGCTCCGCTCCGTGAAGGTGCAGGCGGGGCGGGCCCGCAGTTACCAGGAATATGCCGGGCAACTCAGCACGCTGCGCCGCGATCAAAGTCTGCACGAATACGATCAGTTGCATCGTCGTCTGATGCAGATCACCCAGGAACGCACCGATGCCGCCGAGTCGGCCGCCCGCCAGCGCCGCGAACTGGACAGCCTGCGCCAGCGGCAACAGGACCTGCAACTGGAGGTTCAGGCCCTGCAGGATGCAGCCCATGCGGCGGAACGCGAACTATCCGCCCTGGACCAGCAACGCGGCACGCTGGAGCAGCAGGCGGATTTTTCGCTGCAACAGGCCGGCCAACTCGCCGAGCAACAAACCTTGCTGCGGCGCCGCAGCGCCGAGCTGGCCGCCCGCGGCGCTGAACTGCGCACCCAGCTGGAGCAACGGGAAGCGGCCCTGAACGAGGTGCGCCAGCGCGTGCAGGCTGGCGAGCAGGCATTAACCCGCGCCGCCGACGCCCAGGAGCAGGCCCAATGCGCCTGCGCCCGGATCAACCACCAGTTGGAGCAGGACCAGGCCCGCGCCATTGAGCTGTTGCGCGAAACCTCCCGGCAGCAAAATCAGCTCCAGGCGCTGGTACTGCAGGGGGAAGATATGGCCCGGCAAATGGAACGCCTGAACCAACGCCGGGCCGAGTTGACCGCGCAAGCCACGGAGCTGGAGACGCGTTGCGGCCAGTTGGCCGCGGAGCGCGACGCACTGGCGGCACAATCCGAGACGCTGCGCCAGGAGGCCGAAAAGTCGCGCCAAGAGCAGCAGACCAACAACCGGAAAATGGCCGAGCTTTCCGAAGAAATCTCCCGCGATCGCGAGCGGCGGGGAGCCTTGGAAAGTCGGCGCTCCATGCTGCTGGACCTGCAGCGCCGGCGGGAAGGCTTCTCCGAAGCGGTGCAGCAGGTGCTGCAGCGCCGCGACACCGAGCCGGCCTTCGCCGTCCTGAAAGGCGTGGTGGGCGATTTCATTGATGCGGACCTGGAAGTAGCGCCCCTGATCGAAGCGGCGTTGGGTTCCGCTCTGCAAACCCTGGTCGTGGACAACGCGACCGCCCTGACCGCGCATATGGAAGTCTGGCGGGCGGTGGAGGGGCGGGTCCGGGTGCTGGGGTTGGATCAACTGCCGCCGTATCGCGAGGATTTTTCCTTGCCCCCGGGGACTACGGCGGTGCGGGCCTTGGATCTGGTGCGCTTTGCCCCGGAGCTGGCGCCGCTGGCCTTGGCCCTGCTGGGCCGGACCTTTGTGGTGGCCCAATGGGCGGAGGCCCTGGCTTTAGCGACCGCCGGACCGCGGGATTGCTGTTACGTTACGCGGGCCGGAGAAGTGCTCCGTGCCGATGGCACGATGGAACTCGGCGGCCGCGGCCGGCCCAGCGGGGTTATCTGGCGCCGCGGCGAATTAACCCGCCTTACGGCGGAAGCGGCCGTGGTGGAAAAACGCCTGACCACGCTGGCCGAGGCCCTGGCCCGATGCGATAGCGAGGCCCAACAACTCGCCGCGCGACAGCAGACGCAACGCGACCAGTTGTACCAGGTGCAAACCGCCCACGCGCAGAGCAGCGCCCAATGCCAACAGGCGGACCAAAACCTGCAACGTGTGCGGGCGGAATTGCCGTTGCTGCAAAATGAGATCGATGACTGGGGCCGTCAGGCCACGGATAATCAGGCCAAACAGCAGCAGCAGCGCACCAACATCGCCGGGACGGAAAAGGAGGCCCGGGAATTGGAGCGGGTCGTTCAAGAAGCCGCACGGCAATTGGAAACCGCGCGCCAGGCGGCCGCGGCGGCAGCCGAAGAACTCACCCGCCTGCGCGTGGCCCTGGGTCAGGCCCAGGAGCAGCGCTCCGCCGCGGCGCGCGACCTGGCTGCCACGCAGCAGTCGATCCGCGAGCTGGATGCGGAATTACAGGCCGACACGGTTCAGACCGCGGCGCTGGAAGAGCGCATCGGCCGCTTAAATGCCGCCGCCGCCGAAGCCCGCGGCCAGGCCGCGGCGCTGGTCAAACGCCGCCTGGAAGCGGAGCAAGCCGCGGCCGCCAATGCCGGGCGGCTGGCGGAAATTCGCCAGCGGCAGGCCCAGGCGGCCGAACAACTGGCCGCGCTGCAAACCGAGGTGGAAGCCCTGGTGCGGCGCGAGCATGAACTGTCCCTGGCGGAAAACGAGTCCAGCGTTCGCCTGGAAACGCTGGTCGAGCGCACCACGGAAGAGCTCCAGCTTAATGTGGTCGAACTGCACCGCGACTATCAGGCCCCGCCGGAAACCGATTGGTCGGCGGTGGCCGCGCAGGTTGCGGATTTGCGGGGGCGCCTGGCCCGGCTGGGCCATGTGAATCTTGAGGCCATCGACGAATTAAGCCGGCTGGAGGAACGGCAGAAATTTCTGGCCGCGCAGATCGCCGACGTGCGCGATGCCCAGCGTCAATTGGAGGCGCTGATTGCGAAGATTGACGCGGATTCGCGTTGTCGCTTTGAGGAGACGTTTGCCGCTGTACGCCGCGAATTCCAGGAGATGTTCCGTAAGTTATTTGGCGGCGGCAAAGCGGATGTGCTCCTGGAGAATCCCGAAGATATGCTGGAATCCGGCATTGAGATCCTGGCCCGGCCGCCCGGCAAGGAGCTTCAATCCATCAGCCTGCTTTCCGGCGGGGAAAAGGCGCTGACCGCTCTGGCCCTGGTGCTCGCGATTTTCCGCAGCAAGCCTTCGCCGTTCTGCCTGCTCGATGAAGTCGACGCCCCACTCGATGAAGCCAATACCGGACGTTTTGCGGCGATCCTGCGGGAGTTTCTCGATCGCAGCCAGTTCATTCTCATCACCCACAACAAACGGATGATGGGCGTGGCCGGGCTGCTTTACGGCGTGACGATGCAGGAACAAGGGGTCAGCCGGAAAGTCGCCGTGCGCTTCGAGGACCGTAGCCTGGCGACCAAGGCGGCTTAGGTCGTGTTGACGAATGTTCGGGTCATAATAATGGCAGCGACCCGATGAACGGAAGCCATGAAGGTGCAGGCCAGTTAGTCGTAACCGGTGGCGATAGCTCGGAAAGGTTTGAGCCGGCCCACCCGTCGCTCCACGCCATTGCGACCCCGATAAAGTTTCCGATCATGGGGAATAAATCGGCGACGATTGCTTGGGCTGGGGATGACGGCGTGGATACCGGCGCGACGATGGAAACGTTGAAAAGCGTCAACACGACCTGCTTGCGTCGTCCTCTTCGTGTCTTGACTGCGTCCTCGTTGCGACTGTGCGCCGGGCTGGGCCTTCTGTGGTTCTGCGGCGCAAATCTGGGTTAGTCGCGGCTGGCGCGTCTCTTCAGCCAATTTTGATAACTTTTTCCGGCAGCCGCGTCTTGGCCGGTGAACTCGAGTTGCGCAATATCGGCATACCCCAGCGTAATCTTCCGATCCCCCGTCCGCGGCAACAAGCGCAGGAAGCAATTGGCCGGATCGGCAGTGGGCGCGTGCCGGTCGAAAACATAGCCCTCCAGGACCTGACCCTGGCGCGTACGAATGGTGACATCACCGCGGAAATTGAACGCTTTTTCCACCGTCGCGAAGATGTCGTCGCCAGCAAGCATTTTCACGCTCCGTGGGACCTGGCGCCAGCGCCGGCTTACACTTTATCGGCCGGCCGCATCGGCCACCGGCTCGGCTGCGGCCTCGTGCGAAGCTGGCGCGGGGTCCGGTTCGCCGCGCGGGGCCGAGGCGCGGCGGGGCGCACTGATTTGAACGCCGACGAAGCGGCGCCCGGATTCCGGCGGCCGCTGCAGCGCTTCCAGCGCCGCCGGGTCAGGATAGCCCCGACTGAAAAACGTCGCCCGGATGGTGGCCCACATACCCGCCAGAGAACTGAAAGTATCGTGCACCGCGCTGGCCTCGTAGCCGCTGTGCACCATGCAGTTGGCGCAGCGGGGATTTCCCGATTCCGTACCGTACTGTTCCCAGGCGGTGCTAGTAAGCAGCTCCTGGAACGTTTCGGCATAGCCGTCCTGCAGCAGGTAACACGGCTTTTGCCAGCCGAAGATATTGTAAGTCGGCATGCCCCAGGGGGTGCAGGCGTACGAGCGGCGGCCCATCAGAAATTCCAGAAAGAGTGGGCTTTGGTTGAAGCGCCAGCGGCGGCGCCGATTGCTCAGGATATGGTTGAACAGGCGGCGCGTGCGGGCCCGGCCCAGAAAATGTTCCTGATCCGGCGCTTTCTCGTAGCTGTACCCGGGCGAAAGCATCATGCCTTCTACGCCGGCGTCCATCATGGCGTCGAAGAAGGCACGCACCGCCACCGGGTCCGCCCCTTCGAACAGGGTGGTGTTGGTCGTCACACGGTAACCGCGCCGAACCGCCTCCTGCACCGCCGCCAGCGCCGCCGCATAGGTGCCTTCGCGGCAGACTGCGGAGTCGTGCTCCCGCTGCAAACCGTCCAGGTGCACGCTGAAGGTCAGGTACTTGGAGGGGACGAAGCGGTGGAGGTTCTTGGCCAGCAGCAGCGCATTGGTGCATAAATAAACATATCGTTTCTGCTTTATTAATCCGCGTACAATGGCGTCGATTTCCGGATGCAGCAGCGGTTCGCCGCCGGGAATGCTGACCATGGGGGCGCCGCATTCCTCCGCGGCGCGCAGGCACTCCGCGACGCTTAACTGCCGCTTGAGGATATGCGGGGGATACTGAATTTTTCCGCAACCGGCGCAGGTCAGGTTGCAGCGGAACAGCGGTTCCAGCATCAGCACCAGGGGATAGCGCTGGCGGCCGCGGAGTTTCTGCGCGGTCACATAGCGGGCGACAGTCCACATCTGGGAAAAGGGTACGCTCATAGGCTCCTTGCTGGTGCGTTCCTCGAACCGGTTTATTATAGCCTTCAGTTCGACGGCGACGACCCGTTATGATATACGTTGGGAGGTCCCCCGCCAACCGGGAGCAAGACATGCGTTTTACCAAGATGCACGGCATCGGCAACGATTACATCTATGTGGACACGCTTCAGGAAACAGTGGCGGATCCGCAGAAACTCGCTGTCCGCATCGCGGACCGGCATTTTGGCGTCGGCGGGGATGGGTTGATCCTGATCGCTCCGCCCAGTGTCGACGGCCGGCGGCAGGGGGCCCACGTGCGTATGCGCATGTTCAACGCCGACGGCAGCGAATCGGAAATGTGCGGCAACGGTGTGCGCTGCGTCGCCAAATATGCCTACGATCATCAACTGGCCACGGCTAATCCGATCCGGGTGGAAACCGGCCGAGGCGTGTTGACGCTGGATTTGTGGCTGCAGCACGGGCGGGTCCATCAGGTCACGGTCAACATGGGCCGGCCCATTCTGGACCCCCGGCAAATTCCCGTGTTGATTCCGCGGCTGGACGCCGCCGTGGATTACCCCGCCGCGGAACTGCTTGCCGCGGCCGACCCGGTCGCCGGTCGCGGCTGGACCAACGCCGGCGGGGTGGAAGACCGCATGACCTGCGTGTCGCTGGGCAACCCGCACGTCGTGTTGTACGCGCGGCGGGTGGAGAGCATTCCGCTGGAAACCGTCGGCCCAGTGCTGGAAAGACACGCGTGGTTCCCACGGCGCATCAACGTGCACTTTGTCCAGGCGCTCGGGGCCGGCGAAGTGAAGATGCGCACCTGGGAACGCGGCAGCGGCATTACCCTGGGCTGTGGAACCGGCGCCGCGGCGGTTTGCGTGGCCGGCGTACTGACCGGCCGTACCCAACCGATTATTCTGGCCCACCTGCCTGGCGGCCGGTTGGCTCTGAAATGGAGTCAGGAGGACAAATGTGTCTATATGACCGGCCCGGCGGAGGAAGTCTTCAGCGGCGATTGGCCCGTTCCCGACGAAGCCGGGACCAGCTCCAGCACCGCGGAATTCAGACAGTAGCGGCGCTGCGTCGG
>JAKCCC010000033.1 GCA_021838985.1 Planctomycetota bacterium | reverse complement strand
CCGGTCTTCAACACAAATAAAATGCCGTTGAGTGCCGGGCGGTGGTCGACGGGCTTTCGCCCCGGATATCGAAATCGCCTGCGCTTCGGGGGGGGCAGGATTGGTTCGATCAACTTCCACAGATCGTCGTCCAATAATTGCTTGGCCATCGTTGGACCTCCTTGTCCAACCGCCAATTTAACATCTACAGGTTCATTTTGTTAGAGGCTCTAAGTCATAATACGACCGGGCAAGACTTGGAGACATATGGATTACCTCACCACCTTACTTCCACTAAATTATTCCACAGGACCGGCGGCTGCGCCGCGAGAAGGTGCAAGAGAAGATTAGGCGCGCTAAGAGGTGCCGACGCGATGAAGCCGAATTGGCAGATGGCGCGCATACCGTTCGAAGTCGCGGTCCGTCGTGAAAATGGCCCAGCCCTGGCGGTATGCAATGGCACATATCAACAGGTCAATCGGACCACCGCTGATGCCTTTGCGGCGCAGGTGATTGTAGAAGATCGCCGCCTGATCGAAGTCACTGATGAGCAGGGTAGGGCAGTCGAGCCCGGCGATGTTCGCACGAACCCGCTCAAATTGCTCCAGCGCGCGAATGCCGGAGAGAAGCTCCTGCCGGATCGGACCGGCCATGGCCGCACTACCCTCCTCAATCAGCCGCCGCCACTCCACTACGAGATCGCGCTGCTGGCCATCCAGTTGCAACCGCCGACGGCGCAGCGCCAGCGACCAGATGCCCGTGTCGATCAGCACGCTCATCGGCGCCAGCGGCCCCGGCGCAGCCGTTTATGCGCATAGCCCGGCCAGAATTCGACCCGCGCCTCCTCCCGAAGCATCGCCCGGCGCTGCTGCAGCTTGATCTATTCCCGCAGCGCCGTCGTCACCGCCTCATTTTTCGTCTTGTGGTGACCGGTGTGTCTGGCCTCTTCGATCAGCTGATCATCAATCGCCAAGTTCCTGGGCACGACTATCTCCTTGCCAAGGTTACCTTAGGGTACACCCCGGCCGCCGCGAAGGCAAACCGGCAGGGTTCACAGGGCAATCCCTTCTTTTTTTGCGGTGCGGTGGAGCTGGAACTCTCCAGATTCGCACTGGACAAGCTCAGCGGGAATCGCGGCGCTGGCCCGGTTGCAAACCTGCATTTGCAACGGATACAGCGCCGTGGTGATAGGATGGATTTCCTCAAGTGTTTTCACCGGCCCCTCGAGCAGGACGAGCATGTCTATATCGCTGTCGGGGCGCGCTTTACCGGCTCCTGGCCAAGGTTAGCTCAGGTTACACACCGGCAAGGGGGACCGGACAGGCCCTCTGAAGGTCGAGCAGACCGTTCACCTGCCCGGGCTGTAAGTCAATCCCAGACCCAATACTCCGTGCGGATCGCCTCGGCGGCTTCGGGCGCCCGGGGATCGACGTGGTGCGCCAATTCGGCGTAAACCAGCCCCGGATGCGCCACGGGTATTTTCCGCACGTTACGCCAACGGGTCAAACCTCCAAAAGCTTACCGCAGGATGCTTGGGCAGGATAATCCTCCGCGGGAAGGGCGATCCGGGCCTCGATGGCCCCATGGTGAGCGGGGGAATGCTTCGAGGCCACAGGCGTTCTTCCGCTCTCCGCCCGCTGACAATGTCCGATGTGCCCCTTCGGTGTTATGCTGGTCCACCGCAGTGGGTGGTCGGGTCGTGCCTTTACGCTGCCGCGGTGGTGGGGCAACGGCGTGGAGCGGATATGGCCTTGCAGACTTTTCGCGGAAACGAAAATCGGGCGATTCGCGTGTACGCTGACACGTCGGTCTACGGTGGGGTGTTTGACCGCGCTTTCGCCAAGGCGAGCAGGCGCTTCTTTCATCAAGTCCAGGACGGAGACTTCGCGCTGGTGACCTCGGCCCTGGTCGCAGAGGAGATCGGCTCCGCTCCCGCGCGGGTTCAAATCTTTTACCGAACCATGCAAACCAAAGCCGAGGTCGTGGAAATCTCCGGGGAAGCCCTGCGTTTAGCCGCGGATTATGTCACCTCGGGCATCGTCGGCAACCAATGGCTCGCCGATGCCCGCCACGTTGCCCTCGCGACGGCGGCCGGGTGTCGGCTGATCGTGAGCTGGAATTTCAAGCACATCGTCCACTTCGGAAGAATCGAGCGGTATAATGGGATAAATCTGGCGCGGGGTTACAGCGCCATAGGTATCTACAGCCCTCTGGAGGTCATAGGCGATGAGAACCCCGGGAAGAGCACTGGCAACAGAAATCATCCCCGGCTTTGATTGCGTGGACATGAAGCGGCGGGGAGCAAGGCGGGTCTACCGGCGAATCAAGAACATGTCGGTACGGCAGGAAACCGCTTACTGGGCGAGGCGCACCGCCGCTCTGCGGACCGAGCGGGCGGGGGGCGCTGAGGTCTAAGTAGGAACGCGGAATGAATCAGTGGTAGGTCGAGGATCCACCACGGTGGACACACTCCGATGTGCCGTCGAACCAGTGGACAAGCCACGACACGGGAGCTGTGTCCACCAGGGCGGATCTTCGACCTGCTGCTGGGGGGGCCACGGAGTGCCGCCGGCGATCCAATGATTCATTCCGCGTTCCCGCTTAGGCGCTGTTGCGGAGCCGGGAGCTGGTGGTCGGGGCGTACCGGCATTGCGGCGTCCGAAAGCCAATGAAATCAAAGGCGCCATCGTCAGCACTCCTCCGATGGCGCCTTATCGGCGTGGCGATGGTCGATCCCCCGGCCATCATCACTTTCAACCCCGCGCCGCACGCGCGGGGTTTTAACATTCCAGGCCAGCCAGATTGAAAACCTTGGATTGGGCAGGTTCCAGTCGTATGGATATTGGATTATCCTTGCCCCGGACCGATAGGCCTATTGTACTTTCCCGCCGCCAGTTGATATTGCTTACGTACAATTTATCGCCCCACAAATTGCAGTTGATGTAGCGAGCATCATCTCCCTGGATCTGGAATGGATTGGTTTGAGCAACCTGCCGGCCTATTTGCCTCAATATTGCCTCCATGTCGCGCCGGAGCCTTGGATCATGGGGAAAGTCAATGAAATTATAATACAGAACCTTGCCCTTACCGCATTGATATTCGTAAAGGAATTCGCCCCGTTGTTGGCAACCGGCCGGTTGCAGCCGGCCGGTGCGGAATTTTCCATAGGCCGCCGGGCCGGGGCCGGCGATATCCGCGCCGATCAAGTCCCGCCATTGGCCGTCGTTGAATAGATTTATCCGGGCCTCGGGATCCACGCGGGTATCAAAATGCGCCCCGCATATAAACAGCACTCCACCGTTTTGCACATAGGCGAGCAAATGGCGGTAAATAGCCGCGGTCATGGTGTTCCAACCGGTAAACGCCACCGCCCGGTATTGGGACAGATCACCGTCCGGCAAAACCACGTCCACGGAACCGTACGGCGATCCCGTGAACATGCGGGTTAATGATTCATCCTTGCCCGAATCATCGAATTCCAATCCCGGCAACCAGGCATCGGTGATTCTCCATAGCCGGCGGCAGGACGTTTCCTCGTATTTACCCCACGCCAACGTGTCCCAATTGCCGGTGTCCACCATTTCCGCGATGCGGTCGTCATGGCGCCAGAACAGCGATTCATTGTTCCCATAGATAAACGCCAGCGGCACCTCGGGGCGGGCCGGTCTTTCATCCGCACAGGTAAAGCGGTAAAACTTTCGCAGCTCCTCCCGCACCATCTGGCAGAAGATATCTTCCCGGTCATTCCGGCCAAAGGCGTTGGTTTTAAAAGCCGAGCTCTCAACGTAAATACGCCTGCCGCCATAGGCGTAATTCAGGTATAGCAGAAGCCGGAACCGCTTCACGGCATTTTCGTCGTGCGGGTATCCGATATACCAGTCCGCCGCGATATGGGCGCCGAATTGCTTACCCGTGCCGCGGGCCGCTCCATAAAGCAGGCTGCTGTTGCTGACCGGCTCGCATAATATTCCGTCCGCCGCCGCGTCACGCATATACACGCATAACAAGGAAGGATCACCGTAATAAACCCTCGTCTGCGGCCCCTGGCGGCACGGGGCGGCTCTTTCGGACAAATAGCGAACATAGGCGTTCCTGCGGGCCTCGAGATCGGCCGCGGCTTGCACGTAATCCGGCGCCGTATGCCGATTCAGCGGCTGGAAGATGAGGTACGGCTCATGCAGGGCCAAGCCGGCGCAGTGGCCGCCCGCATATAGCGCCGGTTCAAGGGCGACGACCAGCGGGCTGTGGTTCAATTGATAGGCGACATCGTTGGCTTGGCAGAGTTCAAACCACCGCTTCCAGGTATCCGCGGACGGCGGATGATGGGGGCGACAGTTGCGCCCTGGGCCGCAGCGAAAGCTGACGAAATTACCCATGCCGGTGTGGACCATATAACGCAGGCATCGGTCCATTTCGCCGGAATCATCGTGGCGGACATCGTCGCCGTCAAAACCCACCAGAACCGCAGCTCTTTTCTCGGGGAATACTTCCCCGATTGACGCCTCAGCCAAAGTTGGTCCGTCCCGGAACGACACCCGGGCCGGTTCGCCCGGCCGCGTGGCCTTAAAATAAAATTCGTTATCGCTTCGCCCGAGATATTCCAATCCATCAGCGCCATCAACCGTTATGCCGCGATGGGGTTGCAGGAAGTGCAGCCCGATGGCAAAACGCTTTCCGGCATTGACGAATTCCGGGCAATGCCAGATGGTGAGATCGTGGATATCGGGATGGCGCTGAATTTCCACACGTTCCAGAAGAAGCTCATTTTCCCCTTTACTGCCATTGTGGATTTCCAAGCGGTTCGCGCCGACAACCAGCAGTTCATTGGGAACATCGAAATACAGCGATGGCCAGCCTTTGCAGACATTTTCCAGGAAAAGAAAATCGTCAAAAAGTGGCCGGCCGTTGATGGAGATCGTCACCGGGTGTTCATATTTCTTCCAGTCGCGCCACGCCGCGGTCAGTTTCAAAACATAGCGGCTTCGAACCTGCGGAGTGTCGTTCACCTCGGAAACATTAAATTCAGCGCCGATGGCATCCCGGCAGAAACATACGTGCCGCACCTGCGGCAGGCCGAAGGCGGTTGTGAAGGAGTGCAGACAATCCCGGTGTTTGAAAAGACCGTAATCATCGCCGCCCCAAAAATCATCCGCGCGTAGGATGATGCGGGATTCAAACGTGTCGTAATGCGGGCGGGCTATGTTTGTTTTCATTCGTGCTTCCGTTCCCAAGCCACACGAAGCAATGCCGTATCCGCGCCCATGGGCACTGCGGCCGCTGCTGCCTGCCGGGCGGCCCGCGCCGGGTGAAACCGGGTAGGCAGCCATGGAATGGGCGAAGCAACCACGGGCAGTACCGCGAAACAACCGCGGAACAGCGCCAGCCATCCGGACGCACTGTCGCAACATACTGAGCCGGTAAGGGCCGGTAAACACCCAATGCTCACGGTCCGGGTACCAGGCGGAGGGAGGGAGGGAGAGGCCCGTCCGGTCATTTGTCGCGGTGTGTCAACTTAGTGCCATGGTCGCGGAAGCAGTACGGCCTGAGGCCAACTCCTCCGCCTCAATGGTCCACTTGCCGGCCGTGTCATTGACCGCGGGAACCCATTCCCATGCCGCCGAGCCGTCTTCCGTTGCGCGCACCCCGGACGCAACCGAAGCATTCCCGTCGGGATCCCTAAGTGTGAACGCCACGCTGACCGCCCCCGGGACTGGTTTGCTTTTTCCGAGCACCGTGGCCCGCACTCTGCACGGTTGTTCGCGCTTTAGCCTGGCAGGCGCCCCAAGCTCGACGCCGGTGATCTCTTCGGGGAAGAAAGCCAGCAGTGTGCCCCCGAAGCGTTCCATAGACAACGTGAGCAAATGGCCTCCCTGGGCGGCTTTAGTCACCGGCACCTTCCTACCCTCCAACAGATCGTACGGCACGCCGGTGATCCCATCCAAGATAATCTCGGACACGTAGGGGCCTTGCGCCGTCTGCGTGGTCTCCCATCTCAGGAGTTCCATCTGCCTTGCGTGCGTCATTGCGCCCGGTGCGCCAGCGCCCATGCGTTTGCGGCAGAATCTGTATTCCTCGCCGCTAAGGGCGTTTACGAACCAAATGTACGGTACGCCTCCCGCCTCAAACCGCGTGGCGACCAGCCTAATATCGTTCGATTGAAACCATGGCGCAACGTATTCAGAGAGCGCACGTTTGACGGGCTCGATGCGGGAACTTTGGCCGTAGTCCGACGGCCCCGGAGCAGCGTGGATGATGCCGGTAGACAGCGGTCCCGAAGCTACCGTGCGCCCATTGCCCATACCGATGTCAACGGCCAGTCGCTTGGCCCCGGGAATGTCAAACGGGATGCTGGTGTCCAGCAGGACCGTGCCACCCCCGGCGGCGTGGGCCGCCAAGGCATCGTAGGCGGCGCGCCGCAGGTACCTGACGTTGTAGAGCAGGACCGCCTTGTACCGGCTGGCACGGCCATCGACAATCTCGTTCTCCGAGACCATCTCGACGTCGAAGTGGCCCTGCATGAGGTTGAAGTATCCGTAGGCTTGGATGACGGTATGGAGGGGGTCGAAGCAGTTCGCCGTGAGGGAGTTTAGGATGCCGATATCGCGGCGTGCTGGAACCAGTCGCCTTTGGATCAAGCCTACGCGGCGCACGGTTTGGCCCAGACGTCGCAGTTCCGCCCACGTGCTTGAGTTCCGCAAACCGTATGTGAAATACGCCAGGCCCTTCACTCCACCGGCCAGGTAGTGGTAGAAATTGTTTCGAGTGTACCCGCCGGTCATGTAGCAGTCTGGCATGTTCCACTCCGGCAGATCCCGGTTGTCCATGTGGCCGATCTCCATCCAGAAGGTGGCCGCCATGACTGGTTGCCAGTATTCGTTGTAGTAATAGCTGCATACCAGGTTGAATCCATTTTTCCCGAAATCGTACGTCGGATATTCGGATGCCTGGAACCCTTCCACCTCCCCCGTAACGACCATTGGGAACTGCTGGACGCCGGGGATCGGCCCGACGCGAAGGTCTGGCCGGACCCGGACCGCCGCGTCAGTTTGCGCCTTGTTAAAGGGGGCGCAAACGTCTTCGAGCGTATATATATTCCATCGCAGCCATGGGTTATCCTCTGCAACCGGGCCAAAGTTTTTAGGAAGTTCCATGGCCCGGGGCGGTTCCAATCCGGTCTTGGTCCTGAAATCGTCCAGCACGTGCGGGGCGTAATCAAACCCCTGGTAAACCACGTAGTCGTCGTCGGTCAGGACGTAGGGGCGAAACCCCGGATGGCCGGCAACGTGCTTGATTGTCTCGGCGAATGGTACCATGGCGCTAGTCCGAACCGCCGGGTTGCTGATGCCGAGCGATGGGCGCCCGAGCGAGTAGGGATTAGTGAGCACCGGCTTTCCATTTGCTCCGAAACGGTAGAACCCCGGGGCCTTCTCGAAGGTTAGATGACGGCCGTACGAAAGGTCGGGCATGGCACGCACGCTGAACCCTAGGCCATATTTGGTGGCAGCGTCGGCACCGGCCAAATACCCTGCCAAATAGTCCCCGGGATTGCAGCCTGTCAGGAAATCCTCCCTGCCCGTGAGGTAGATTTCCATGCCCGCCTGGCTGATATCTTTCAATTCAAGGTCGGTACGCAGGGGATTGGTCCCACGCACGCCGTACCAGATCTCCCAGTTAAAGGCTTCCGGCTGGACGTGGCGGACGCCGAACGTTTCGGAGACGCCCGCCAGTGTTCCCTTCGGGCCGAGGGCCCTTGCTTGGATTTCGTAGGCACCGTAGGCGTACGGCGCGGTGTCGACGGTAAAGACCGCGAGAGGAGCAGCCCCCGCCGTCGTCGTGGTGCAGGGCTTTTCCCGGTGCCACAGCACAACGCCTTCTTGCCGCAATTCTACCCGAATGCTGGCAGCCCCCAGTGAAGCCCTGGCCGCGACTGACACCTGGACTTTTTCGCCGCGCACATACTCGTGCCTGCCCGCCATTCCTCCGCCCGCCAAGTTGATCTGCAGCGCCGGGGACGCCGCGGCCCGGGCCGGGGGCGGCAGCGGCGGGATCGCCAGCGGTTTGCCGATGTAGTTGGCCGCGCGCCATGCGTCACGAAGATAAACATCGTCGTCACCGTGGAAGTGTTGCTCAATCTTGACGAGCCCGCTCCATGGCATGCCGGGCTGAACGTTCTTGAACCAGTCGGCCGTGCCCTGCCGGGCCGTGGCAGCGACGGAATACAGATCGAAGGCCAGGGTGACGTCGTCGGCCGGAAAGCCGGTCTCCGAGAATCCGACCAGCTCGAAGCCCCAGGCGCTGGCGGCGGGGTTGGGGACGACCCGCAGGCCGTGGTTGCTCCAATAGGGGCCCTCCATCGGAAGGCCGAGAAGGCCGAGCCCACGGCGGGAATAGTCGAAGCCGAAGTAGCCGAGCTTCTCGCCGAACGGGGGAGGGCGTACGGTCGGCGATTCGACGTAGAGGAAGGGGACATCGCCAATCCAGACGATACGTCCGCCGGCGTGCAGGTAGCGCAGCCAGCGCGGGATGCCGCCATACGGCCCCGCCATCAGGCTGACGGGGCAGGTACCGCGGTCCAGCACGGCTACGCTACCGTAGGCGTTGCCCTCATCGATGCGGCCCTGCATCCATACGCCGATTTTATCACCATTGAGTCGGACGAAGCCGTTGTCCCCCAACCATTGGACTAGACGCTCCACGTGAAACGCCCATGAGCAACTCATCCGCGGTTCGTCCAGCACGGCGCGCCTGGTCATTCCAGCCAAGGGCTCGGCCCGTCTCCGAGTCGCTGATACCGCGGACCCAGTTCCCGCGGCGGCGAGGGCTTTGAGGAAGTCTCGCCGGTTCCAAGCTAACCTCTCGCGTTTTTTCCCCATCAGGGTTGCTTTCTCTTCCGTAGGGCGGGTGCTCTTTTCCCTGCACCCGGTCCGGCACGGGCGTGCCTTTGGGACCGGGTGATCGGCTCTGGTGGTCAGTCACTGCCTGACTTTCGGGTAGGGGTGTCCCAGCCCTAATCTGCCCCCATCTCGGCGGGTCGGATGCCCGTGTCAGGCCTCGGTCGTGCCCGAAAATTAAAGAGGGGCGGAGCTACCGGCCCTGTCCCACTCACAGACGGGATGGCCAGTTGCTCGCGTCAGGCATGCTTCCCCGCAGCCCGACTAAACGTTCACCGCGCGGCTCCATTTGGCCGGCACGGCGCCTTGTTTCACGCTGGTTACCACGCCCACGCATTCCCCTGGGCGGCGTTGGTAGGATTCACCGTGCGTACCGGTATCATGCAGGTGTCGAAGGGAGCGCCGAGCGTCTGTATCCGCGGCGCGAGCTGGAGGCCGTTCCCCACGTAACCCCCCTCCCCGGACATCCCCACTTGGTTTGTGTCCGTGGTCCCATTCACCACGCCCGTGGCGGTGGTGTAGGTGAAAATGTTGTCACCGTTCTGACCGACATAGGGCGAGGTTTCCCAAGTCACGTGATCGTCGCCGAAGCCCACATTCTGGCCGTCACCGGCATGGTTGCCGGAGTTGTAGATATAGGGGCCGTAGGTGTTGGCGGTGGGCAGGGTGGTCGTGACGCGCTGGTATATGCCCGTCCCCAAGGTGTCGCCATCGGCGCTATCTACGGGCGCCATATCGCTGACGAGGGGCACTTCGGACGTTGCGCCCGTCGTTGTGTACCATTGGCCGGGCGCGTTGGCGAACGCCCCGTTCACCCAGGGCCACGGGCATGCCAGGGAATAGCTTAGGCCGTAGCCCGTGTTCGTGGTATAGCCGTAGTTTGCGGAGATGCTGGTGTAGGTCTGTCCCGGCCGGGCTCCCATTCCTGGGAAGTAGGTCGTGATCCCGCCGTCGGAGGCATACTCGACCGACGGCCCCCCGGCCAGCGGGTCCGAGGGACAGATAAAGCTCGCCGGCGTGGTGTAGCCCTGAAGGACCATGAGCCACATCGACGCCGACGGGCTCCCTGTCTGGGGCGACCAAAACCACGCCCGCGCCGCCTCCTGGGCGTTCTCGCCGAGCGACTGGCTCGAGGGGGATCGCGTGGTGAACGTCAGCGCGTTGTTGTACCCGTACGCCCACGTGACGTAGTCGTTGCGCACAACCGGGAACGTGCCGTTGTTGGACTGACTGTACGTGATCATCGACTGGATGATCCCGCGGATGTTGGCCATGCACACGGCCCGGTTGGCCAGTTCCCGGGCCTTGGCTAACGCAGGTAGTAATATAGATATAAGAATGGCTATTATCGATATCACTACCAGCAGCTCGATCAGCGTAAAGGCGTTTTTGGTTTTCTGTTTATGGTTTCTGGCTGGCCAAGCCGTGTTCAACAGGTCTGGCGCCAGCAGACCGCAGCCGGGAGGCTCCGACGGACCAAATTCCTGCCGGACGACCTGGTCCACGGCCAAAGCCACGGCCGTCACGGCGGACGGAGACAGTGCCGGGTCGGTGCCTACGACGGAGAGAATGGAGGACGTGCTCATGGTGGACTCCTTTAAAGGCGGGTCGCCGCAGCGGCCGTTCCGCCCGCGAAACCCAGGTCCGGGTCGCACGACCCGAGTTGAACCAAACCTGATTTTCGCCAGGGCGAAGAAGGTTTC
>JAKCCC010000032.1 GCA_021838985.1 Planctomycetota bacterium | reverse complement strand
CCCGCGAACCGGCGCCACAGTCAGCCAGCCGCCGGAACAATCCGCTTATCGCCACGGCCGGCCTGATCGTGCTGGTGTTCGTGGCGTACTGGCCGCTGACGCACGGCAAATTTTTCGGGGACGATTTCGTCTGGCTGGTCCAAAATCATTTTATGCACCACTGGTCCGGCCTGAAGTACATTTGGGGGGTCTTCGGGACCACCGATCAATACTATCCGTTGACGTTCACGGCTTTGCTTGCGCAATACAAAATGTGGGGAGCCAACGCCGTGGGTTTTCACTTGGTTAGCCTATTTTTGCAGGCACTCAACGCTGTCCTGCTCTGGCGGATCCTAACCCGTCTGGGCTTGAAAAGCGCCTGGGTTATTGCGGCCGTATTTGCCATTCATCCAGTGCAGGTGGAGAGCCTCGGCATCGTGCTCGAGCAGAGGAATCTGCTTTCCGCGACCTTTTATTTCGGCGCCGCGCTGGCTTGGGTGCGTTGGGACGGCGGGCTCGACTCGCGCGGCGCCGGAGCACCGGGTGATAGCCTGGCGGCTGGTCTCCGGCCGACGGCACCCCGCCGCATCGTCATGCGGTGCTCCGTTCGGACCGCCTGGTATCTCTTGGCGAGCCTGTTTTACTGCCTCGCCTTGCTGGCTAAGTCCGACACCTGTACTCTTCCAGCCGCCTTGTTGTTGGTCACCTGGTGGAAACTCGGGCGCCTCATGTGGCGCGACATTCTGGCCACCCTGCCGTGGTTTGTTTTCGGTTTGCTAATGGCTGGTGTCACGATCTATCTGGAGCACCCCGGCGGTGTCGTAGCCGGGTCGCAATTTTCCTTCGCACTTGCGCCGCGCCTGCTGATCGCCGGGAAAAATCTCTGGTTTTACCCCTGGAAACTACTGTGGCCCTGGCCGCTGCTCATCATATATCCCCGTTGGCATGTGGGCACGCTAGGCGGATGGGCGTGGCTCTATCCTCTGACGGCTTTCGCCCTGCCGGCGATTCTTCTGCTGGGGCGCCGCAAAATCGGCCGCGGCCCTTTCACCGCCCTGGCATTTTATGGAATGACTGTCGCGCCAGTCCTGGGGTTTATCTCCTGGGGTTTTATGACCTACTCCTTTGTAGCCGATCATTTTCAGTACCTGCCCTGCATCGGGTTGATCGCGCTGGTCACAGAAGGTTTCCTGGTCTTGGTTGCCAACACGGCAACGGGTCGCGCTGAACGACTGGCCCCGCAGGGTCACGGTTCACCCTGCTATAAGCCCGGTGCGGCCTTGTCACAACGCTCTGACCACCAGAAACCTGTCGCCGCCGCCTGCAGTTCCGCCGCGCTGCTGGTCTTGGGTGTTCTGACGTGGAGACAGAGCGGGCTTTACGCCTCCGAGTTGCGTAATTGGAAACATAACCTTCGCTATAATCCCAGCGCCTTCGTACTCGGGGCGGTCGGCGTGTACGAGTGTCGGCATGGGCACGCCGCCCGAGGGCTGTCCCACCTGCTGAAGTCGTGCCAGCTCTCCGGTGGGGCTGATCCGGAGATCGACGCCGCGATTGGCACAACGTACGATCGGATTTACCATAAATATCCTGTGGCTATCCCCTACTACCAACTGGCGCTGCGGCATGATTCCTACATGCTTTCCGTTATTCTGGCGCTGGGGCATTGCTACGAGCGGCTGGGGAACTGGATTCAGGCGAGAGCGGACCTGAAATACGGTCTGAAGAAATTTCCCCGTTCCGCCGCTTTGCATTTTGAGCTGGCCAACGTGCTGGTGATGCAGCGGAACTATTCCGCGGCGGCGCGGCAATACCGCGACGCGCTGTGCTATGAGCGGCATAACACCCAGGCGCTTTACAATCTGGCGCTGACGCTGGAAAAGCTTGGCCAATGGCCCAAGGCCTTGTTGCGCTTCCGGCAGGCACTGCGGGTCTCGCCGCAGTTTGCGCAAGGTCATTTTGAATATGGCAAATGCCTGTATCTGCACGGCCAGGCCGCGGCGGCGGCGCAGCAGTTTCAGCAGGTCATCCATTTCTGGCCGAATCAACCCGTGGGTTATCGCGCCTTGGCCCGGGCGTTAACCACTCTTGGCCATCCGCGCCAGGCCGCAGCCGCGAGCGCCGAAGCCACGCGTCTGCAGCAGCGAAATTCCCTGCCGCCGCCGCCACCCTGACCCCGATATTTCGTGGTTCAGCGCCAAGCCAGCCAGCGGCTATAATCGTGGCGGGATATATGTGACGCGATATGATCGCCGGCTTGCTGGCGGTGACGTTCCGGAACGAACCCAGCGCCACGGTGTGAAACCTGGCGTCGCGTGCCGTATCGAACATGCCGCCGCCGATCAAGGTCGCCCCGGTCGCCCAAGGAGGCAACTCGACAAAGTCCGGCTCGCCCCCGGCGAGGCGAGCGAGTCTGCGTTCCGGCGGTTATGTTAAACTCGGGCTTGCTGCTGGCAGAGACGTGGCCAGTGCTGATGGCACGGCCCAATTTTCAAGGTATGGAGCGATTCCTGTTTACCTGGGCCTGTTTACTTCGCGCTGCGGCGCCAACGCCCGCCAGCGGGCCAGGGCGGCGGCGGCTTTTTTGCGGCGGCCCAGCCGCTGGTAGGCCCTGGCCAACAGCCGGTATGCCGCGGCATGGCCGGGCGCCCCGGCCTGCTGCGACAGGGCCTGCCGCAGCTGCCTGACCGCCTTGGCCGTCTGTTTTGCTTCCAGCAGGCAACGGCCATAGGAAAAGTGCAGCAGACCACTGCGCGGATCCAGCCGCACCACACGGGCGTACCAAGGCAGGGCCGCAGACCACTGCCCCGCCGCCTCCAGCGCCTCCGCCAGGCGATAAATGGCAGCCAAGCGGTACGGCTCGCTATGCAAGGTCAATCGATACTGACGCGCCGCCGCGCGATAGTGTTTCCCCATCAGCAACGCATTGGCCAAGGCGAAATGCAGGTCCCCCGATCCGGGCATCAAGGCCAGTCCGTGCCGCAGATCGTCAAAGGCCATGGCCCAGTTGCGTTGCCGCTCATAACACGCCGCCAGGCGGATGATGCTGTCCGGCTGCCAAGGATCCGCCTGCAGAGAGCGGCGATAATAGCCAATGGCGGCGGTGTCATCGTGAAAGTACCGTGCGGAAATATATCCCAAGTTGCCGTCCACCACCGGATTCGACCCGCCGGTCAGGGTATAAGCGTGAAAAATCCATTGGTAAGCTTCGGCCACCTTGCCCCGCGCCAACAGGTGCATGCCAATCTGTTCCCTGGCCACCCAACTTCGTGGGTCATATCGGTATTCGTGATACCACAGATGAATCGGCGGCACATAGTCGTTGCCTTGGCGCCAAGTCAGAACGCCCAACGCGACCAGCACCACGCCGCCGCAGGCCAAGGCGAGGGGTTTCGGGCATGGGGTTTGTGGTTTCGGGTTTCCAGTTTCTGGTTTGTGGTTGGCGCCGTAGTGGCTCTTCGACCCGGTTGCCGGTTGCGGCGCGGCCGGATGCGTCTTCCACCAGAAACCCGGAACCAGAAACCGGAACCCGGAGACAGCAAACCCGAAACCTTCGGTAACCAACACGATCAGCCCGATACACGCCAGATACTGATAATGGTCGGTCACAAAGCTATACGTCATCCCGGCAAAGGAAATAAATCCCAGCGCGGGCGAAATCGTCAGGCCGTAGAAAGCCACCGCGGCGAATGGCGCGCGGCCGATCTTCCGTCGTCGGGCCAGCAGCACGACCGGCAGGAGAAAAACGCTGACGGGGAAGACCCATTGCCAGTTCGAAAAATGATGGACCCGCCAACGCGGATACACGGGCAACAACGGGTGCGGCCAGAAGAGTTTCCATGGATAAAACCATAAATCCTGGCCGGCGATGATCAGGTGTTGGCGAAAGGTGAAGACGAATTGGCGCCCGCTGGCGCCGGCACCGGTGCGTTCCATGAAAACGGTGACCAGCGCCGCAGCCAGCACCATGGCAAACCATGGGATCAGGGAAAGCACTTCGCGCCGCGCTACGTATCCGCGGCGCCACCAGAGCACCACCAGCAGCGTCGCCGGCAGGGTACAAACATAAGTTTTCGCCAGCAATGCCAGGAGAAAACAAAACGTCGCCAGGAGATACCAGGCTGTAGCTTGTCGATGCGACCTTTGAACCTTGAGATTGGAAAGGGGCGCGCCGCCGCGTTTCGACGCGGCGCGCGGGTGTAACCCGCACCGCGTTTCAATACCGGTGCGCCAGGATGCGCCGGAGCGCGGCAGCGCGTCGCCCGTGGCGACCCCCAGCCCGGGGTTTCCGGGAAATTCCGCTCCGCAGCCCGCGAAGCGCAGCCAGGCCAGCGCCGCGGCGAAATAAAACAGGCCGGAGAGTAGGCTTTTCTGCTCCACGATCCAGCCGACAGTTTCCACCTGCACGGGATGAATCGCCCAGATGGCGGCCGCGATCCAGGCGCTACGGAGTTGCAGCTGCCGTAGAATGCGCCAGAGCAGAATGGCGTTCATCGCCTGCAGGCCGATATTAACCAGATGATAGCCCAGGGTCTGCAAACCCCAGAGCTTATATTGCAGCAACAGCGCGGTGAACAGCAGGGGGTAATATTGAATGGAGGCGTGGGGAACCAACCAGATATACCACAGGCCGCGCCAATGGTGCACCATGCTGTTGAACCGCAGCCAGCTGTCATCGTCCCAAATGAAGCCGGCCTGGTGGAGGGGAAAATAGGCGAACACGCATAGCAGAAACAGCCCGGCTGCGGCCGCCAGGCTGTGGTAGGAAGACGCCCCCGCCGTCGGGCGTGGGCTGGCGACACGTTGCCCAGGCGCGGCAATCGCCCGTGACGCATCCGCCGGCGCTGCAGTGTTCTCATGCGACGACAAGGGAAGATCGTCCATGAGACCATTACACCGCCGGGCGCCGCCAGGGGCAACGGTGAGCAAGTAAAAAGGAAAATGGATAAGGAGGCCCACAGGGAGGGCGGTCCTGAAGCTGGGGGACGGGCCAGGAGCGCCCGTAGAGCCAACGCCCTCGTCGACTGCCCGCATGGCCGATGAGGGCATCGGCCATGCATAGCCCGCAGCGCAAGCGACGGGCCAGGCGCTGCAGCAGCCCGAACCCGTCGTTGCAGTTTAGTCGCCTGCGGCGACCTTCGGGCTATGATAATCACTTCCCGTCCTTTATGTTCCCTGCTGGCGTGCCTTCCCATTCGCCGATCGGTATAATTCGCGCATGGTCACTGCGCCGGACCAGCGCCAGCTTCTTAGCATTGTCGTGCCGTGTTACAACGAGGAAGAATCCTTCCCCGCCTTGCGGGCGGCATTGACCTCGGTCGCGGCGGAGCTGGAAAAGGAAGTGCTGCGGGTGGAGTTGGTATTCGTCGATGACGGCAGCCGCGATGGAACCTGGGGGCAAATCGCCGCCTTCGCTGCGGCAGATGCCCGCGTCCACGGTGTGTCGTTGGCCCGCAATTTCGGTCATCAGGCGGCTTTGACCTGCGGCTACGACCTGGCCTGCGGCGACGCTGTGGTTTGTCTGGACGCCGATCTGCAGGACCCTCCGGAGCTTATCGCGGTCTTGGTAAAAAAATGGCGGGAAGGCTATGACGTGGTTTATGCCGTTCGGGAACACCGCCAGGGAGAAAGCGCCTTTAAGCGCTGGACGGCGGCGTGCTTTTATCGTCTGTTGCGCCGGCTGGGCGCAACCTATGTTCGGGCCGATTGCGGCGATTTTCGGCTGATGAATCGGGCCAGTGTGGATGCTCTGGGACGGCTGCATGAATACCACCGGTTTATCCGCGGCCTCGTCGGGTGGGTCGGTTTTCGCACGGCCGAAGTGCGTTATCAGCGCCGGCCGCGCCGGGCGGGCGTAACCAAATATCCCTTACCCAAGATGGTCCGGCTGGCCTTGGATGCGGTAGTGTCGTTCAGCTCCGCGCCGCTGCGGCTGACTTACTGGCTGGCAGGCGGCCTGATGGTGGTCGTTCTCGGGTACCTGACCTACGTTTTGATAAATCATTTTATATTCGGTGGCCCACTGCTGCCCGGCTGGAGCAGCCTGATCCTGGTCATCACGCTTTTTGGCGCGGTCAACCTTTTTTGCCTGGGCCTGATGGGCGAATACATCGGCCGTATCTACGAGCAAGTCAAAAATCGGCCCTTGTATCTGGTGCGCCAGCAACTGACGGGGGGCGATGTGGCCACCGTAAAAACCACGGCTCACGCGGATAGTCCAGCATCGTCATCGGAATAAGCGCGGGGGCAGGTGCAGATCGTGAGCAGTTACGCGGAAAAGTAGTTGCGGTGATAGCGCACCGTTGGCTCGCCTTCCTGCGGCCAGATAACCGCGGCCACATCGAATCGTGGATTGAAATCTTTTAACCGCCGTGTGCGGACGAACCAGCGGGCAGAGCGCAGCAGAAAGGCGCGTTTGCGAAAGCCGATGGTCATTTCGGGCGGCCCGGCGTGGGCCGCGCGGCGCGTGCGCACTTCCACAAACACCAGATCGCCGCCGTCCAGCGCCACCAGATCTAACTCGCCGTCAGGACACAGCACGTTTCGCGCCAGCACCTTCATGCCCAGCTTCCGGCGAACATAACGGGCCACGAGCCGTTCACCCCGGGCGCCCAACGATGTGGGGGGGCCGTTGCGTCCCCGGCCTGTGAACCAGTGCAGCGTTGCCTTTAGGATGTGCAACATAGGTCAAGCGTCAGCCGCGGGATCGCAATCCCGCGGCCGTCCCCGCGGCACTCCGGCCAATCGCCGTTCTGACAATAGCGGACGCCCCGATACCTATATAGCCGCCGGCTCGCCGGCGGTCGAATACGGATTTCAAACCCAGCACTGGGATTACAGCCGCGACGTTGTCAGTGCACAAAACAGCCCCGCCGCTGGCAACCCAGCGGCTATATTAGGAGCAACCGGCATTGCCATATTCTGGCAGCGGCATCGGTACCGGCCGGAGCTCCACTGAGAACCCGTGGGGGAGCTTCTGCTTGTCCTGTTCGTGCCGTCCTTAGCGCGCCTTCTTCTTGCCGGTTTTTTTTCCGCCATAATAGGCCGGCAGCGGACAACCCAGCTTCTTCCAGTGGGCGATCACCGCCTCCGTCTTGCCGGCGCTGTTCAACATGTGCAGTTTGCGCTGCACCATGCTGGTGATCGCTTCGCGGGCCGGTCCTAAGTATTTTCGCGGATCAAATTCCGCCGGTTTGGTGAAGAACACTTCGCGGATCTTGGCGGTCATGGCCAGGCGCAAATCGGTGTCGATGTTCACCTTGCAGACCCCGTATTTCCGCGCCGCCATGGCGATTTGATCTTCCGGTACGCCCTTGGCGTTGGGCATATTGCCGCCATACCGGTTCACCAGATCGATGAATTCCTGCGGGACGCTGCTGGAGCCGTGCATCACCAGCGGCAGGCCGGGGCAGGTTTTCATGATCTGTTCAATGCGGTTGAACGCCAGCTTCGCCTCGTGCTTGAACTTGTAGGCTCCGTGGCTGGTTCCAATGGCCACGGCCAGCGAATCGATGCCGGTCCGTTTGCTGAAATCGGCCGCCTGTTGGGGATCGGTCAGGAATTTCTCCACATTTTTTTCGTATTCCGCGGGGTCCAAGCCAACCACGTCCTCTTCGATTCCGCCCAACATGCCCAGCTCCGCTTCGACGACCACGCCGGCCGCATGGGCTGCGTCCACTGTTTGGCGGGTCAGGCTGACATTTTCTTCATATGGATGGTGGCTGCCGTCGATCATCACGCTGGTGTAACCGTCGCTGATACAGGTTTTAATCAGATCGATGGTATCGCCATGATCGCAGTGAATGGCGATAGGGATGTCTGGATATTCCTCGACGGCAGCGTCGATGATGTGCCGCAGAAAGCGGATATTGGCGTACTGCCGGGCGCCCTTGGAAATCTGCAGAATGCAGGGACTTTTTTCCTTGGCGCACGCATCCACAATAGCCTGAGCCAGTTCCATATTGTTCACGTTGAAGGCGCCGATGGCAAAGCCGCCGTCATAAGCCAGATCGAACATGGGTTTGGATGTCATCAGAGGCATGGTAATCCTTTCATTAAAAATATTTCCGGGGGTTAGTGCGGGCGGTTCACCCCATTATAGCCAAATTTACGCTCCACTTTTGGCGTTGCCGCTTTGCAGGCCATTTACTCTACAATCATGCCCACCAACATGCAAGCAATGCACCGTTGCGCGTATACTATGGGGAAAAGGGTCGGTCATGCGCTATGCGGTCATTTTGGCGGGTGGAGCGGGGACGCGGTTGTGGCCGCTGTCCACCCGCCGCCGTCCCAAGCAATTGTTGCGGCTGATCGGTGGAAAATCGCTGTTGGAGATCGCGGTGGGCCGACTGCGCGGCCTGGTAGCGCCGGCGAATATTTTTATCTGTGCATCCGCCAGCTGCGCCACGGCCATTCTGGACGATCTAGCCCTGCTGCCAGCCCGGCAACTGTTGGCCGAACCGTTGGGCCGCGATACCGCCAACTCCATCGCGTTTTCATCGGCTGTGGTCGCCCGCCTGGATCCCGGGGCGAGCCTGATGGTGCTGCCAGCGGATCATATCATTGAACCGGTGGAGGAATTCCACCGGTGCGTGAACGCCGCGTTTGAAAGCGTAGAAAAAGCGCCGGAATGGTTGATGACGTTCGGCCTTACACCGACCCACGCGGCCACGGCCTACGGGTACCTCCAGGACGGCGGGCCGTTAGCGGGCCTGACGGCGGCGCGGCGGGTGGTGGGGTTTCGAGAAAAACCGGATGCGGCCCAAGCTCAGGCCTATCTGGCCGCGGGTGGGTATTTCTGGAACAGCGGCATATTTGTTTGGAAGGCCGCCACGATTCTGGAGCAATTGCGGGAGCATCTGCCGGTGTCATATGCAGCGGCGCAGCGCATCGCCGGGACGTGGGGCACGGCGCAATACGAATCCGTGCTTCAGGAGACTTACTCCGGGCTGCCGAAAATCTCCATCGATTACGCGGTGATGGAAAAGGCGGCGCACGTGGCGATGCTGGTCATGGCGGCGAAATGGCTGGATGTGGGGGATTGGAACAGCTTTGCGGCGACCATCCCGCCGGATGCCGCGGGCAACCGGACTGTGGGTTGTGAGTTGGCGGCGCTCGACGCCGGCGGGGTGCTGGCGGTATCAGAGCAGCCGCATCTGTTCGCGGTGATCGGCCTGGAGCAGGTGACGCTGGTTCACACGCCCACCGCCACCCTGGTGTGCGATTCCAGGCAGGTGGAACGCATGAAACAGCTGGTCGCGCTGTTGGACCGAAAGTATCAGGATAAATATATATAGGTGACCGGCTCCAGCGCTGCCACGTCGCCCCTACGCGCAAGAGCCGCTTTTTTCTGGAATTCGACCACGGTTTATTCAGGGCGGCGTTATACTACACACGGCTCTTATTGAGACGTACCGTCCGTCAAAGTGGAAGCGGCGTCCCGCCGCTTTTCTGGGCTAGATGTACGCTGGCCCGGCCTCTGGAATGTATCATTAATAGCCGTGTGCGATATAGGAACCTTGGTCGATACTAAGGTAGGAACGTGGAATAAATGCGGTAGTACCAGGTACATTCCGATGTGCCGTCGAACCTGCGGATAAGTCACGGCACTTCGGATCGTGTCCACCGGGGCGGATCTTCGACCTGCTGCTGGAACCGGCCGGACGCCCCGCTTCAATCGCCACATTCGTCCTGCGTTCCTACTAGCCGTGCGGCTATGCGTCTATTGGGCATCGATTATGGAACCCGCCGGACCGGGGTGGCCCTGGCGGACACCGAAACACGTCTGGCGGCCCCGTTCGAACTGTTTACGGGGCTGACCGACAGTGTGCTGGCGGACCGCCTATGCCAACTGATCCGGCAGGAGAATATCGGACGCATCGTATGCGGATTGCCGCTGAACATGGATGGCACAGCCGGACCGCAGGCGGCGCGCACGGAAGCCTTTATTCGGCAGTTGGAATTGCGCTCGGGCCGGGACGTGCAGCGCGTGGATGAACGCCTGTCCAGCGCCGCAGCCGAGTGGAAGTTAGCCGGGCACTTTACTCGGCGGCAGAAACGCCGCCGCGTGGACGCCGTGGCGGCGGCGCGAATCTTACAAGATTTTCTGGATCGCGGTGGCTAGGCTGCCTTGTTCATCAGATGCCCCAAAAGATGTTAACGAAGCGGCGCGACATTGTCCGGACCATGGGCCGACACTCGACGCCTAAAACTTAAAACCTGCTTTCATCAGTTCACCGCGCTAAAGCACGGTGCTTGGCACGGTGCTGGGCACGGTGCTCGCTATTGCGTGCTTCCCGCACCGCGAAGGCCGCGTTGGGATCTTTACGGTCCTCTGTGGCGCGACATTCGGGCTAACGCCCTCCGCGACATTCCAGAATCGCCAGGATCAGGGCGGCAATAGAAAGTGCCAGCACTATTACCGACGCGATTGGAATGACCGACCATGACCAGCCCAGACCGCCGTGCCAACCCGCCAGGGGCAGCAAGACGCCCAGCAACGAGAACAGCACCAATCCGCTGAACAGGCCCAGGTGGCCCCACTTGGTCAGCGGCCAAATCCAGCCCCCATTCACCACTGCCAAATCCAGGATGGCGATGGCCAGCGCTATCAGCCCCAGCACCATGCATACCGTGGCCTGCCAGAAGCGCGCGCCAATCACGACTCCGCCGTAATCCACATGCCCCGCCGCGCCGCCGCCCACGTAGGCGTACCCCCAAGGCAGGCACATGGCAATTACCGCAAACCCTGCGGCGATGAGGAAGAAAATGCGTCGGCGTTTTTGGGCCGTGGACAGGAGCGCCGGGAACGGCCCGGTGCCGTTGCGCACTGGCGGTGGAGGGGGCGGCGC
>JAKCCC010000031.1 GCA_021838985.1 Planctomycetota bacterium | reverse complement strand
GCCCGACGTCGGCGACCAGGGGCTCGATGAAACTTTGCAGTTCGCTAACTTTCCGCTGCCAGTGGGCTGAGTTCCATTTCATGCCAGAACTATAGCCGCAGCCAGAATCGTTGTCAACTACTTAACAGAGTAATACTAACCGCTCCAAGTTTTGTGCAGTCTTGGCCAAGCTGGCGATCAACCTATGCACCGTAGCCAGCTCAAGCGCGGTTCGGCAGAGCTCAATTCGCCCGGGCGCTTCCGAGTGGCTGCCGGTCTGGCGGCGCTAAACCCGCGGTATTCCACCCGGCCCGTGGGGAAAATGGGCGCGGGCACATTTTTCGGCGAGCCCCAACTGCTCGGGAAAAGAAAGGGACGCCAGAGGGCGTGCCGGTTCGCGCGATCTTCAGGGTCCGCCTCGCTTCCGCCCTGCCGCCGAAGACATCGATCACCCGCTCAGAGCGCCGCCGAAGAATTGGGTCAACCCAGATCAACGGCAGCGCCCGTTCGGATAGAGTCGAATGCCGCCATGGCGACCAGGACAGCCCGGCGGCCGTCTTCACCGGTAACTTCCAGTTCTTTCCGTCCTTGAATGGCCTCGGCCATGTCGTCGATGCGACATTGAGAGGTAACCTTACTAATTTCCATCTCGTCGATCATTCCGGTAAGGGCAACGCGGCATCGACCGTCAGCGATGCGCACCGTGCCATTCGGGGATAGCAGCGTTTCCTCATGGATGTCCTTAAAGCCTTCGACCATACCCCAGCCAACCTGCATCGACAGCACGTGGCCGCCGGTATAGTTAACCAGGATTTCCGCGGTGTCGATGGCGAAATCGCTGATGTCGGCCAGGCGCTGGCGGCCGCGGCCCCAAATTGTGCCAGTGGCGAAGACACGGAGCGGCTCAGCGCCGGTCAGAAACCGGAGTAGGTCAAAATAATGCACGCCCACATCAAGCACTGGCCCCCGGTTCATGGATTCCCGATGCATCGCCAGTTTGGGCCGGACCTCGCGGACATCGACGTAGCGGGCGTAAAGCGGCGCACCCAGGACGCCCTGGCGAAACAGCTCCCGCAGGCGCTGGTTTTGCGAAAATCCGCGGTACTGAAACGAGGTGGACAACAGCACTTTGTGCTGCCGGGCGGCGGCCAGCATGGCGTCGGCATCGGCCAAATTCGCCGCCAAGGGCTTTTCGGTCAGAATATGCCGGCCATGTTCCGCGGCGAAACAGGCGATGGGCCGGCGGAAGCAGGTGGGCGTGCAAACGGATACCACCTGCACGCCCTCATGGCCAATGGCCTTTTCGTAGCTGTCATACGCGGTAGCGCGATATTCGCCGGCCAGGCGGGTCCGGGCCTCGGGCAGCGGATCAAACACGCTGACTACTCTCGCATCCGGGCGCGCGGCCCAGCACTTGGCGTGTTCCCGCCCCATCACGCCACAACCAATGATGCACACGTCCATATAGCTACTCCTTCTTTAAACAGGCGACAAGGAAATACCTATTGCGGCGGAAAGCTGCTCGGATAGCCCGCTCTGCGGTATAGTTCGCCCCTTTTCCGGCGGCGCCTCCTGGCCACGAAGGGCCGCCAGCGCCAGATCGTACAGGCGCGGCGTGGGAATCCCACTGAGCAGCGGGTCGCCGGTCTGCCGCATCCACTGATACAGGCCATCGAGCAATTGCCGCCGTAGGGGCTGGGCCTCGGCGCGCGCGGCGAGGTTTTCGTACTCCCACGGATCACGCACCAGATCGTAGAGCTCAACCGATGGATGATAGGCGAAAGCGGGGTTCGCGGGGTGGCGGGTGACGGCCTTGGGTCGCCAGGCCTGGGACGGGTCCATAAATGACGGGGCGCTCGTGAAGTTAACAATAAGTTTATGGCGCGTGGTTCGCAGACACCGGCACGGATCACAGTAGTCGTGGTAAGTCATTTCGCCGAACACCTCCGCGCGGGGCTGGTAGGCCTGGTCATTGAGCAGTGCGGCGAAACCACGGCCCTGGATGTTGGCAGGCAGGCGTAGTTGGAGCAGCTCGCCCAGAGTCGGCACAAAATCGAGGTTGGAAACTAGCGCGTCGATGACGCGGCCGCGCCCCCATCGGCCCGCCGGATCACGCATGATCCAGGCAATTTCAAGACCGGGATCATATAGGGAGCATTTCGCCCGGGGAAATGGTATGCCGTGATCGGTGGTGAACACGACCAGCGTGCGCCCGGACAATCCGGTCTCCTCCAGACCGGCGAGCACCTGCCCCACTGCGGCATCCAAGCTGCGGATGGCGCCCTGGAACGAGGCGAAGTCCTCGCGGGCGGAGAGTGAATCACACAGCCAAGGGGGAACCTCAACCCCTGAACTGTCGTCGGCGGTGCCGTTGAAGCCGTACGGGGTGCGGTGCGGATCAAAAAACTGCACCTGGGCGTAAAACGGTTGTGGCGCCTCGCGGCGCTCGACGAGGAACCGCACCGCCGCGGAGGCGATGTCCGCAGCGCCGCCCACGGCGACGCCACGGCTGCCGATCATCGCAGGGTGCACCGCCTGCATAAAGCCCATTTGATCGGGGCGGCAGGTTTCGTGCAGACCGTGCCCGATCACGGCGGTATGATAGCCGTGGTCGCGTAAAATCCCCGCGAGGTGCCGTTCGTCCAGATGAAGGTCCCAGGAGAAGTTGGTCAGCCCCAGCACGCCATTGCTATGCGGGTAACGGCCGGTGAAAAAGGTCGCCCGGCTGGGGCTGCACTGGGGGGCCGTGCAGAAAGCCTGGGATAGGCGCACCCCCCGCGCTGCCAGCCGATCGATATGCGGCGAGGCCACGCTTTTCCGTCCGTAGCAGTTCAGGTGCCGACCGAGGTCGTGGGCAATCATGAACAATACATTCCATGGTCTAGCTTCCATTTCTAAATCCTTTTCCACATTCCCGCTGGCGAAATCTCAAGGCCTGGGCTAAAGTCCGCGCGCCACTTTGGCGATGGCTTTGGCGCAGTCCTCCACATGGGCGTCCGTCATGGTCTGGGTCAGCGGGATCACCACCGCCCGGTCCAGCCAGGCGATCGCCCGTGGACACATGTCGCGCGAATATTCCACCTGGCAGGGTCGAATCGGGTCCTTCCACGGATAGCCGTAGGCGTCCGGTGTGCCCTTGGCCAGGATGTAATCCCAGTGATAGTAAATGTGGCGATCGGGGATGGCTTTGTCGAAGATCGATCCAGCTTCCATGCCCTCAGCCCGGAGCGCTTCGGCGAAGATCCGGGCACGCTGAGCGGTTTCAGCAAAAAGTATCAGCGATACGCCACAGTCCCCCTCCACATCGGGCACGTCCTGCAGGGTAATACCGGGCAGGTCCCACACCACTTCCAGCAGGCGCCGCTTGATCGCCCGTAAGCGAGCCAAAATGCGGTCGCGCTTCTTAAGTTGAGCCAAGGCCAAGGCGCCATTAAGGTCCGACATGCGGTAGTTTTCGCCCATAAATGGCTTAATATCCCAATCCCGCGCTTTCCAGAAGGTATAGGCGGAATCGTGGTAGCACGCGGCCCTCTGAAAAATCAGCGGGTCATTGGTCACCACGACGCCCCCCTCGCCTGCCGTGATAATCTTGGCTTGCTGCATGCTGAATGCCCCGACGTCACCGAGTGTGCCCAGCGGGCGGCCACGGTAGCTGCCGCCATTGGCCTGGGCGCAATCCTCCAGCACCTTCAAGCCGCGCGCGCGGGCCACGGCCAGAATTTCAGCCATCCGGCAGGGGACACCGCGCATATGCACGGGGATGATCGCCTTGGTGCGCGGAGTAATTTTGCGGGCCGCGTCCCCGGGGTCCATGCCTAAGGAAGCGTCGATTTCCACGATGACAGGAATCGCCCGCACGGCCAGCACTGCCGCGGCACTGGCGATATAGGTGTAGGCCGGGACCAACACTTCGTCGCCGGAACTAACCCCCAGCCCCACCAGGCCACATATCAACGCCGCGGTTCCGCTATTGACCGCCAGCACGTACCGGGCGCCGGTTTTTTCCGCAAAGAGCCGCTCAAACTGCGCCGTCGGTGAATTCGCTCCCTCTTTAAAAAAGCGAAATAACATCTGGCTGCGCAACGCCGCCGTCACCGCCTGAATTTCCTCCTCGCCGATTTCCTGCGGGCCATGAAAATAACTGGCCGGCTTGGCGGCGCGCACGATGGGCGATCCACCGCGGACGGCCAACTCCTCCGACCCCGGGCCCGAGGGCGCCGGTGCTTCGCCGATCTTCCGCACTACGGATAGTTTTTCATCAGTCATTGGCATGTTTAACTCCGATTTCCTTAAATAATTCGGCGCCGCAGCCGGGCTGGGGCGCCTCATAACCCGGTTCTATGCCAGCGCGTCCAGCAGGGAGCAGGCTTGCTGGACAAGCAACTCAAAACCGCCCTTCCGGAGGCGCGGCAAATTGTACGAAAACGCGGACCTCTCCACCTCGTAGTAACCGCCTTCCTCGTAGGCCTGCGCCGGGGCGACGTAACCAATCATTCCGTTGGCGCAGCCTGCGGTAAAGACCGAAACACGGCGCGAAGCGCCCACCAGCGCATTGAACCGCGCGAAAAGTTCCGCGTTGACCGCGACCATCGCAGTTGGCCCAAGCGCTAGCACCGCCAGCTTAGCCGGGATACCGGGCGATCCGCCGCACCGAAACATTCCGAGCATGTTTTCGCGCCAAGCCCCAACGGCCTGTTCGAGGTGGCGGAAAGCCGGGTTGGCCAGGTACCTGCCGGCATGCTCTTCCACCTGTTCGACATTCGTCTCGGCACAGGGCAGGGACACCTCGGTGGAGCGGAACCGCAGCGGCATTTCCGGCTCGCGCGGCGCTCCCGCAGGATGGGCGAGCAGGGAACTTACTACGCTTTGCGCCACTTGCCGCCCGACCCGGCGCATTTCGTCGGGGGTTGTACCGACCCGCGGGGGGTTCATGTCGCCGCAGGCGCCGGTGGAAACGACAACTACCGGGCGTCCCGGCAGGGCTTCCGAAACAACCCGCGCTGTTTCGCCCGGCCAATCGGCGCTAATCTCGGAACCGCAAAGGCACGCCGGGTGCATCGAATAACAGAGCAACACCGCTTGGAAAGAACCGTCGCCGCGACGGAAAGCCCAGCATCCCACCCGTGGGTCCACGTGCTGCAGCGCAGGCGCACAACAGGCCCCAACCGGCTCACCTGTGTGGGCCGGATCCGTGCGATCACCGGGGTGGCGGCACGCGGGCACGCAACGGTCCACGGCCAACTCGCACCGCCCCTCCATCGCGACAAGCTGGCACGGTTGAGGGGCGTCCAAGGCCAGATGGGCGCCCCGCCGGATTTGCGCCTCCAACCAGGTCACATAGGCTGGTTCTACCATCCCCCCGTCGAATTTTAGGGTCCGGCCTGCCGATTTGGCCTCCGATTCCACCGCCGCCCGATCGGCCACATCACCTCCGGGAGGGGCGGCCACAGCCGGACCGCTATGCGTGTGCGTGGCCACGATCAGAATCCGCGCCAACGGAAGGCCGGAATCGATCTCGATGCGGCGGCGGAGCTGATCGGCGAACCGCTGCTCCAGCGCTCCCAAATCTGTATGCAACCACAAACATTTCTCGGCGCCGTCGTCAAGGTACAGGGCGCGCATCCACAACGGATCGAGCACCTCTGTTGAAGGTTGCGGGCGCACCTGAAAGCCGGACAGTTCGATTCCCGGCTGTGGCGTTATTTCGATCTGGGCGGTTCCAACCCTCACGGACTAAATTCCTTTCACGGATTTTTCCAACGCCATTCCAGCACCCACCGCTTCCCCAGCTTTAAAACGGCCCATGCGCCGAGTGATACCGCCCCGCGCGATGCCGCCGCCGCACCGAAACAGAAAAAGTGCTCCGCCCGCCGCTCATCGGGCCAGTTTTTCCATATCGGCAGCCCACTTGGAAACAGGGTAGCCCTCTCGAATGAATTCCACATGAAACTGGCGCAGGTCCCGCAGGAAACGCCCGAGTCGGGTCCGGAAAGCGCTCCTCTCGGTCGGGGGCGCATTGGCCTTCGGCGCATGGCGCATCAGTTCTACGTAGCGGATACCCAAACGCGCCTGCTTGACGCGTCTTAGCTCGGCGGCGTTGAGCTTCACCGCGGCCTGGGCCCTTTCAAACAGACGATTCGCTTTAGCCAAAACCCACGGTGTCAGGAAGGGCGCGTTGGGAGGCTCCGTGGGCAGGAGGCACGTGGTCGGGTCCTGTATCGCCCCCCGTATTGTGGACCCTTGGAACGCCACCCGCACTTGGCGCTGCAGCAGCCGCAGATATCGATAGATATATTTACCGGCGGGTCCGTAGTAGCCATTGGTGAACTCCCGGATCAGCCGCCAGATGTTCTGCCCGGAGTTCCACATAAGATGCGCCATCACCCACGTGCGCATCGCCGTCATGCCGTTTATGCCCTGGCCATTACCTTCGCAGAACATCCCGACAATGCCATGCCGGTGATAGAATTCCATATCCACACCCAGCTCGTCCCAGTTCGGAAATGGCTCCAGGTAGTGGGCGAAATCCGTCTCGTCGGCCCAGACGCCAAGATGGCCGGCCGCAACCTTTTCCCATCCGAGAATTTCCCGCATTTCGCGGCGGTTTTGCGGCGAGGTAACCCCGTACGCATAGTTCTGGTTCAGACAAAGGTAGACCAAAACATTGGGACCAACCTTGATGGTGCCAGGCAGGGGGGGCTTGGCGTTGTACTGGTAGGCAAGCGTCTCCAGCCAGATTTTTCGGTGGGGGTACTGCCGCTGCACCGCCTCCGCCACTTTATTGACAAAATGCAGCAGAGTTCCGGAGGGCGCGCCGTAATGGGCGTCGCTGGCCCGGGTGGCGGCACCCTGCGAGTTGCCATCGCCTGTGCGGGTGTCATTCGGTGACAGGCCCAGCAGGACCACGCCGGGGTTCCTGGCTTGTGCTATCAACGCCGCGGTGATAATTCGAAATACGCCGGGATTGACCAGGGAAAGTTGCGAGATGAGGTACGTGTCATTGCGCTTTCCGTTAATCAGGCTGTAGTATTCAGGGTGGGTGGCGAAGTATTTAGACGGGGGCACCAACCGGTAGAAATTCTCGGCCGCGCTGAACATACGGCTAAATCCGCCCAGGGATGCCCTGCCCGAAAGGCAGAAACCGCCATTGAAAGCACCGTTCAATCTCAGGTGTGCGGCCCACTGAGGGTGACGGTTCGCCAAGGACTCGAAGGCGTCCCGGTAACTGAAGGCGGGGGTCTGACGTTCGTGCAATGCTGGCACCCGCATCACCGTACGGCGCGGGAGAACGGTGTCGTGCGGTGAGTACCAGCGAACGCCCAAGTGCTCCTCCAGAAACGTATACACCGCATACAGCGTTCCCCGGCCACTGCCGCCTACTAAGGCTATATTGTTTCCGAAGGTCTGAATAGAAAATCCTTCCCCCGGCGGGATTAGCATTCGCAGCCTGGGAAGGGCTTTACGCAATGCGGCTCCCGGCCCAACATAAATGGCCGGGCCGGCTGGTGGAGCGGAAGTGACCGCAAACTTCGCCCCCGAAATGGTTTGTAAATCCTGGGCCAGCTCGTGGGCCGCATGCCGCACGACGGCCGAGGCGCTGGAAGCGATTACGACCGCGTAGCGCGTATGGCCGTGGCTGGCCAGCGTCAACCCCGCGCCCGCGGCCGCCAATGACGTTCCCGCCAAGGCCGCCGCGGAGCCCAATAGGGCGCCGAATAATCGCGATTGTAAAAGCGTCCGCATAATACGTATGCCCCTTCCCATAAAGTACGCGCACTAACTTTCGGACGGGCGCCTCCGGCCGCGTTTCCCGCGCCTCACCCCGTGCCGCCCTGCGCGATCCCCTCGCACTCGCCCACCGGCACCAGCAGGGCCGACGGTCAATGCAATCACGCGGGAACAACGACACTCCCACTGGCCACACGGCCCCCCAAAGAAATCCTCCATCCCGGCGTGGCCCCGGGGAGAAGGAGCTCCCCACCGCCCGTCGGGTGGTGGTATCACCACGCCTGGAGGGTGGCAAAACTCGGGTTCACCGTACGCTTCGGCACCATGTAGGTGTCGAACGGTGGGCCTAGTGTCTGGATGTACGGCCCGTGGTACGTTGGAGACCCGAACACGGGTAAATTGTCCACCTGGTTGGTGTCGGTGGTGCCGTTTACTACGCCCGTGGCGGTGGTGTAGGTGAAAATGTTGTCACCGTTTTCACCCACGTAGGGCGAGGTTTCCCACGTTACGTGATCGTCGCCAAAGCCCACGTTCTGGCCGTCACCGGCATGATTGCCGGAATTGTAAATATACGGTCCGTAGGTATTGGCCGTCGGCAAGGTGGTGGTGATGCGCAGGTATATCCCCGTGGTATCACCACCGACGTTAGGGGAATCCACCGGGGCCATGTCGCTGACCAGCGGAACCTGTGTGTTGGCGTTGTTGGTGTTCCACCACTGACCGGTCGAGCCATACCAGTAGCCGCTGTAGGTGCCGCCACTTCCTCCGCCCGTCCAGGGGAAGGCGATCGAGTAGCTTTCGCCGGCGCCCACCATATTGGTGGGCCCCCACTGGGATTCGGGCTGGCCGGGCCGCATCCCGAAATCCAGGCAGTAGGTGGGAGGCCCTCCCGGTGTGGTGTTGGGGGCCGTTTCCGCCGACACCCACTGTGATCCGAGCGGATCGGACGGGCAGATGAAACTGGCCGGCGTGGTGTAGCCCTGTAACACCAGTATCCACATGCTTTCCAGGGGGCTGACGAAATACCCAGCACCAGAGGAAAACGACGTGAACTGGCTCTGCACCACCTCCGGAGCGGTTTCGCCCTGGACCACCGGCACATTGGGCCAGGGGCCGTTGCCGTAGAGCTTCAGTGGAGCTCCGTTGCCCTGCCCCATCGCCGGGAACCAGCCGCCGTTCGATTGAGCGTAGGTCACCATGGATTGGATGACCCCGCGGATGTTGGCCATGCACACGGCGCGATTGGCCAGTTCCCGAGCCTTCGCTAATGCAGGTAGTAATATAGATATAAGAATAGCTATTATCGATATCACTACCAGCAGCTCAATCAGCGTGAACGCGGCGCGCTTCTTTGGCGCCGGGCGCAGGCGGGCGTCCAGGGCGGCCAGGAGCGGGGCGTCGGTGCAAACGCCGGGACGCCACGCGCCTAAACGGTCCGACGGGAGAGGCTGCAGGTCCGCCGCAGCGGCTTCGGCCGCCACGGCCAGCAGGTTTGCGGGGGAGCTCTTCATGGGCATCTCCTTGAAAGAGGGAATAACTTCACCCGTCACAATTTCCAAGGCTCCGGGATTCAGTGAAACGGACCCGGTGGAGTCCTTGGAAAAACCAGGGCGAACCTTGGGGCAAGCTACGCCGCCTGCTCCACACGGGATATCCTATCCGCCCGCGCGAGCGGAAGGCAATACCATAAATTGCGGTGAGCTGCCGGTTATTGCTCTTTGCGGTGTTAGCGTGCCCCGGGGTATCCGGGGTATATTGGGACGCCGTTGGAAAGGGTGGGCGGAATGCTTGGCGCGGCAGGTGGACCGTCGGTACGGTCACACGGTGCGTCACCTTACATCCGCGTTAGGCGAGCGTCGGCCGGGTTTAGCGGGAGGTGTCGGCCATGTCCGCGTGGTCCTTGGAGCAATACGCCGATGTCCTACTGGACTTTCCGAAATTTCGATGGATCGGCACGGCGCTGGGCGACGAGGTGGCGCCGGTGCGGGACGCCCGGCACGCGAGCTGGATGCGGCGGCATACCCACCAGCACCATTTTCGGGAAATGTTGATTGGCCTGGCCGGGCGCGGCAAGTACGGCTTTCAAGGGAAGATTTACCCGGTTTCGCCGGGGACCGTTTTCCTGTTTGACGCCGATGAAAGCCATGATAGTTGGTATCCCTCCTTCGATCCGCCCTGTTGCCATCTCTGGCTGTGTGAGAGCTCTGTTGGCAGTCAGGCCACTATCTTCTGGACTCCCTGCGAGGTTCGCCAGGGGCGCTTCAGCCTGTCACCGTCCACCCCGGCTGTCCTGCCGGCTGCCGCGGTGTTCTGGAAAAGCTGGAACCTGTTGCGGCGTGAGCCACAGGCGCCGGTTTCTCGCGCCCGCTTGTTCGCGAGCTTCACCACGTTGCTACTGGAGTTGTACGAACAGGCCATGGCGGCCCGCCCGCAACAGGCCGCGGACGAACAGAATCGCCGGGCCGTGGTGGCCGAGATCGCGGAAGTGATCAAGCGCAATCTGGGCGGCGATCTCTCGTTGGAACATTTATCCCGGCTGGCGGGCTACAGCAAATTCCATTTTCTACGGATGTTTCAAAAGTACCAGGGCTGCTCGCTGCGGCAGTACATTCACGAGCTGAAACTGCGGCAGGCCGGTGAGCTGTTGCGGCAAGGACTGAAAGTGGCGGTGGTATCGGAAAAGCTCGGCTTTGCCAACCCCAGCGCCTTCAGCCGTTTCGTCAAACAGCAAGCTGGAATGCCGCCATTGGCCTACGCCAGCAGCGGGGTGGCTTGAACGGCAGCAGGACGGTCTGTCCAATAATTTGTCCCAGCATACGACTTTGGACACCGGATGCACTATATTGAGGCGCATGGTGTCGGCGGCGAATATTCAGGCGCGGGTTCAGGAACAGTTCCGGACCGGCGCGGTAGCGGCCAGCGGACCGCGGGTGGTGATCCACAGCGCGCCGGGCCGGCTGGATGTCCTGGGGGGCCTGGCGGTGGAGGCCGGTGGCGTGCTGGCGCAAATGGCGCTGCCCTGTCGCGCCGCGGTGGGTTTGCAAGGGCGCACCGATGGGGCCCTGCAATTCTTAAGCCGCCGCATCGGCCCGGCGCCGCAGCAACAGGTGCGGCTTCCCGCCGCGAAGCT
>JAKCCC010000030.1 GCA_021838985.1 Planctomycetota bacterium | reverse complement strand
TCTGCGCGGCTGTTAATGGGACATCTGATTCGGCATTATTGCCGGAAAATCGGCATTTTTCCGCAGGTTCCGCTCCCTAGAGCGTGTTATGAACTTTCAGGCGTCACAGTCACCAAAACGCCGGAAACTCAGATGTTTTAATTTGCAACGCCCCTACCGGCAATGGGTGCATGGCTCTACGAACGCACAAAACCCCCTCTGGACGTGGAAAAACGCAGGCTTCCAAGTTCATAACACGCTCTATAATCTATCGTTAGAGGCTGCGTTGAGTATGAATGAAAAGGCGGCAGGTCTGGAGACCCACACCACAAGCTGGAGGCCCGCGGCAGATGCCTGTGGTGCAGACCTCCAGGTCTGCCGGACGGCTGTACTTCGTCAGCAGCCGCCGCGGCTCGGGGTTCCACGATCGATAAGTCTTGCCCGTCGGACAGGCCCCCATTCCTGACCCCGCCACGGTATCATAGGCGCCAATGACTATCATCTGGGCAGACGCTGGCGCTCGGTCACCACGGATGTTTCGGCTACCCCGTCCGTCGCCATTCACCGGGTCGCCGCGGGCGACTCGCCAAAGCTCGCCGGTCTGCGAGTCACCCCCTGGCGACCTGCCCGCCCACTGGCGCGTGCGGGAAGTTGCGGTTTTCGGGTTGGCGCGGCGCAAGCATTGTCGGCGCGACAGCGCGGTTGACCTGCTCGTAACCGACCGTAATGGTAAGGGCACTCAAGCGGCGGGCTAATTTGTGCGAGATAAATCGTTACAGGCTCGGCCGCGTGCGGTGAGCGCTTTAAGACCCTTCGGCCTGCTGTTGGCCCTGACCACCGCGCTGGGCGGCTGCGCCCGGACTAAACCGCCGCCACCGCAACGCAGTCCGACCGTTATCTCTTTCTGGGAGCCTTATGGGGGCAGAGCCAAAGTGCGGTTGCAGGAAATTGTGGATGAGTTTGAGCGCGCCTATCCGCGCATCCACGTGCAGGTATCCTATGCGGCCAATAATCTGACCAGCAGTCAGAAACTGTTCCTGGCGATCGCCGGCGGCGTGCCGCCGGACGTGACGGTTGTCGATGGGCAACAAACCACGGAATGGGCCGCGCGCGGGGCGCTGGAAAATCTGACCACACCGGTGCGCCGCGCCGGCATTTCCGGGAAAGATTTTTGGACGCCGCGCTGGCAGGAAAGCGTGTTCGCCGGGCGGGTTTGGGCGTTGCCGTGGGGGGCGGATCCCAATTTCGCGTTGGCCTGGAATAAGCAGCTTTTCCGGCAGGCGGGCCTGGATCCTGACCAGCCGCCCCGCACCATGGCGCAATTGCAGGCGGATATGCGCCGATTGACGGTCATTCGGCCGGACGGACGGATTGTGCGCCTGGGCCTGATTCCCTGGGAATACGGCAGCGCCAATTCGCTGTTCACCTGGGCCTATGCCTTCGGGGGAAATTTTTATGATCCGCCGCGGGGCCGGCATATGATTGGCCGCGTGACCATTAATAATCCGCGCAACATCGAAGCCCTGCGCTGGATGGCCCATTATGCCAGACGTTACGGCATCAGCCACGTGGCCGCCTTTCAGTCGAATTTCATCGGCGCGGCTGCGAATCCTTTTTACACCGGGCAGATCGCCATGACCTTGCTGTACATTGAACAATATTCGCAGCTGAAACGTTATGCCCCGACGCTGGACTACGGGCTAGGCTTTATTCCGGCCGGGCCACACGGGCATTATCCGACCGGTTGGCTGGGTGGCTGGTCGCTGGCGATTCCGAAGGGAGCGCGCCATCCCCGCGCTGCTTTCGAATTCATCCGCTGGATGTGCGCTTCCCCCGCGGGCACATTGGCGTATGGCCAGGATATGGCGATGTTTCCGGCGTATCGGTACAGCCCCTATTTCCAGGCGATCCGCCATAATAAGCATTTGATGGTCTTCTACCGGATTGTTTCCCAGAGTCGGCATGCCCGTTCGCTAACCCCGGTGAACGGGTACCTGATGGATTTGTTGCATCGCGCCGGCCAGCAGGTATTTTACAACCATCAGAGTGCCAAGCGCGAATTGGACAAGGTCAACCGGACGATTAAGCAGCGTCTGGCCCAGGTGGTTCGCGCCGCCCGGCGGCGGTTGCGGCGGCACACCACGGGCGCCGGCGAACGAAGGGAATAGGGAACCGTTCACGAGCTTCACCTGACCCCGCGCTTATCCCAACGGCTATCGGGGGGGGCTATGGGGGTATTTTACCGGGGCGAGTCGCCCGTGGCGACCTGCGGTATTTGTTTCATAGCCCCAAGGTCGCCGTGGGCGACTAAACCGCAACGCGGGGTAAGGGCGTGCGGCGTTAACCCTGGCCCGTCGCCGAAATTTATCCCGGTGGCGCCGGGAATCCGGGTTATGAAAAGTATAAGTTCGGTATGTTCGGAGCAGGATATGACCGACGATGACCCTGGGACGGTGAATATGGCGAGGAACGCCCGCCTGCGCCGCTGGCCGGTGGGCCTGGCCTTTTCCTTGCCGCTGGTGATCGGTCTGCTGATGTTCACCGCCTACCCGGTGGGCATGTCGTTGTACTACAGTCTGTGCAGCTATCCCATATTCTCACCGCCCCGCCTGATTGGTTTGGCGAATTACCAGGAACTACTGCGCGATCCGCGGTTTTGGTTGTCGCTCTGGAATACGTTTTACTACGCCCTGGCGGCCGTGCCGCTGGGCATGGTGGCCGGTTTGCTGCTGGCCCTGCTGTTAAACCTGAAGGTCAAAGGGCTGGCGTTTTACCGTACGCTGTTTTTTCTGCCGACCGTCGTGCCGCTGGTGGCATCCTGCGTGCTGTGGAATCAGATTCTCAATCCTCAGCAGGGCCTGATCAATGAGGGGCTGCGTTTCCTCGGTCTGCCGGCCGCCTGGACGCCGGGCTGGCTGACCAGTGAAACCTGGTCCAAGCCGGCGCTTATTCTGATGTCGCTGTGGGGCTGTGGCGGCGGGATGGTTCTGTATTTGGCGGCCCTGCAGGATGTGCCGCAGGAATTATATGAGGCCGCGGCGTTGGATGGCGCCCGGGCCTGGCATCGTCTCTGGTACGTCACCTTGCCGATGATCTCGCCGGTGCTGCTGTTCACCGGCATCATGGGGCTGATCGGGGCGGTGCAGGTATTCGCGCAGGCGTTCATTATGACCGGCGGCGGGCCGGCGGAGAGCACCCTGTTTTACTCCTTGAAACTATTTGACACCGCGTTTACGGAATTCCGGTTGGGCTATGCCTCGGCCATGGCCTGGGTGATGTTTGTATTCATTCTGCTGGCGACGCTGGCCGTAATGAAACTGTCCAACCGTTTTGTGTATTACCATACGTAGGTGGCCCGAAGGACCACGATGCGAGGGCCTGGCCCTGTTCCTATTCCCGCTCCGGCTCGGGTTCGAGCGAAAGCAAGGGCAGAATAAACAGCGCCGGCGGGGGCCAGGCAAAATCGAAAATGGGAAATCGGAAATCGTAAGCGGAGCGGAAGCGTGCCCCGTGATAAGCGTCGTTTTCTTCACGTTATTGTGGCCCAGGTGGTCTTGGTGGCACTGTCGCTGGTGTTTGCGTTGCCTTTTATTTGGATGCTCAGCACCTCGCTGAAGGTTCCGGACCATATTCAAAGCGACAGCGTGGATCCCATTCCCAAAGCCTGGTTCCTGCCCCGGCACGGGCGCCTGGTGCGCGTTCGGCCGCTGGGAATCAAGCATGGCCAGCTGGTGGTGCAGTGGCGCGGCGGTGCGGAGAAGGGCCAGACCGTACCCATCGCACCGCGGCGACTTCTAAGCCGTCCCTATCTGGATTGGCGCAACTATGCGGAAGGTTTCCAGGAGTTTCCGTTCCTGCGGTATCTGGGCAACACGCTGGTGATCTGCGCCTTGTCCGTTCTCGGCACGGTGCTGAGTTGTTCGCTGGTGGCTTATGGCTTGGCGTGTGTGCCCTGGAAGGGGCGGGAAACCCTGTTCTGGGTGATGTTGAGCACCATGATGATTCCCGGCCAGGTAACCATGATTCCGCTGTTCATCCTGTTCCGGCATCTGGGGTGGATCAACACCATTTTGCCGCTGGTGGTTCCGACCTTTTTCGGCAACGCCTTTTTTATCTTTCTGCTGCGGCAATTTTATCGCGGTATTCCCGTGTCGCTGCTGGAGGCGGCGCGGGTGGACGGGGCGGGCGATCTGCGCATCTGGGCGCGGATTGTGGCGCCCTTGTCCAAACCGGCCCTGCTGATGGTGGCCCTGTTCACATTCATCAATTCCTGGAATGATTTTTTAAATCCGCTGATTTATCTGCTCAATGACCGCAAGTACACGTTGTCCATCGGTCTGACCATGTTCCAGGGTCAATACAACACCGAATGGGGGCCGCTGATGGCGATGTCGCTGGTGATGGCGTTGCCGATTATCGTGCTGTTCTTCCTGACGCAGAAGACATTCATCCAAGGCGTCAAACTTAGCGGTGTGAAAGGATAAGCGTTCCAAGGGCGGTTGATGTGGTTCGGCCTGAAGCGGGAGGCCAACCTGCCCTGCCGCCTCGCGGAGAGCTTTCGCCACCCCCTGATTCCAGTGCAAACGTTCGACCCGGTGGCAGCCGGGCGTGTCCCCATCCGCTGGATGCCGTCCGCCGTGGCGCGTGCACCAGAGGCCACGACCCAGTTCGCCGCCTCCTGAAGCCGCCCTGTTCGCCCCACCGCAGTGGCGCCTCTGCCAAGGCCAGCCACCGCCGTGCCCCCCCCACCGTCGCCCCATCAGGAGGCGGGTGGGCTTGGTCGGGTCGCCCACGGGTTTATTAGCGGCAATCTGGCGGGGCAGGCTGTCCGCGCTACCGGCGGGTCCCCGAAAATTATCATCGCCGCGGGGGTCTGGAAACATTTTGGGCAATCGTGAGCGTGGCGGAAGCCGCGCGCCAGGCCCTTGGGCGCTGTCCCGCGGGCCGGGGTCCTTCGCACCGCCGATGGGGACATGGGCGGCTACCGGACGCCGGGGCGCGAGAATCCCCGCTGGCCGTTGCGAATCCGCCCGCACCGACTTGCCTCGCACCGGCCGTTTGGAAATGTGCGCGGAGCCGTTGACGGAGGGCGGTAGGTTGCGGTTTTGGTGCGGTCGGATGTCGGCGTTAGAATGGGCCGGTCACGCGGTGGCGCGGCAGCGCGTGGGACTGCGTCGCCGGCCAAGGTGGAAGGGGCTTGGGAAATAATAGTGGAGGAATTCCCATGACGGTAAAAGAACGAATTCAACGTACGATTCGCGGTGAGCCGGTGGATCATCTGGCGGCCCAGCCCATGGTGATGATGTTCGCGTCCAAGCACGCGGGTATCCGGTTCATTGATTACACCCGCGACGGGCTGAAGATGGCCGAAGCCCAACTCAAGACAGCGGAAGATTTCGGCCTGGATTGCCTGCTGACCTGTTCCGATCCGGCCCGCGAAGTGATCGATATTGCCGGCGAGGGCAGCGTGGATTGGTTTACCGACCAGGGGCCGGCGATCAACGAGGGCCGCGCCGCTTTAGCGGACAAGGCCCGGCTGCGGCGATTTAAACTGCCGGATCCGCTGGGCGGCGGCCGAATGCACGACCGGGTCAAGTCGATTGAGTTTATGCGCCGGCGGGCCGGGCCGGAGATGTCGATCGTCGGCTGGGTGGAAGGGCCGCTGGCGCTGGCGGCGGAATTGCGCGGGTTGAATACGATCATGATGGATTTTGTGGATGATCCGGCCTTCGTGCGCGATCTTCTGGCCTTCACCGCGGAGGTGGCCATGGCCTACGCCCCGGCCCAGATTGCCGCCGGAGCGGACACCATCGGCATGAGCGACGCGGCGGCCAGCATGATGGGGCCGGCCTTGTATGCGGAGTTTCTTTGGCCCGAGCAAAAGCGGGTGTTTGATTTTTTAAAAGAGCGCCATCCCCGGGTGCTTCGCCGCCAGCACATGTGCGGCAACACCACGGCGCTGGCGGAAAAAATGCGCGAGTTGCCGGTGGACATCTACGAAATCGATTTTCCCGCGGATTTACGGCGCGTCCGCGCGGCCCTGGGTGCGCAACGCGTAATCTGCGGGAATGTCTCGACGATTACCGACTTGTTGGAGGGAACGCCGGAAACGGTCTATGCGGCCTGCCGCCGGTGCCACGAAATCTGCGGGCGGTTTCACATCGTCGGCGGTGGCTGCGAGATTTCTCCGCTGACGCCGCCGGAGAATCTCCGGGCCATGTTTGAATACGCGCGGCAACATAAACCGGAGGAACACGTGGCCTGCTGATGAATGGTACAATGATAGGCTGCGAGGTGAGCCATGTGTGATACAATCGACACCACGTGGGACAAACTACCGGAAGTTCTGCGGCAAAGAGTGCAGCGGCTGGGCGCGGCGGCGCGCCGCCACCCCGTCAGGGTGTCCATTGTCCGATCCAAGGACGAGCACGCCGTGCTCCTGGCGGAACTGGGAGAGCGGCGGGCCGTGTCGGCGGTGCAAGCCGCTCAATGGACGCGCCGTCTGAAGGCTTGGGCTGAAAGCCATCCCCGCCTGCCTCACGAAGTGGACGATAGCCGGGATACAATTTACTTGGAGGCCGTTCGTGATCTTGGCGGACACTAACGTCCTGGCACGCCTGATTCAACCCGCACACCGTCATCATCAAGCCGCCGTGGATTCCGTCTCCCGGCTGGCCGTGGAGGAGGGCGAGGAGTTTGCGGTTAGTCTCCACAGCCTATACGAGCTGTACTTTATCATGACCAAGTCGGTTGCCAGCAACGGCTTTGGATACGCCGTGAAACGGGCCTGCGCCGAGATGGCCGCCCTGGAGGCCTTGTTCCAATTGCTTCCTGAAACGTCAACCGCCTGTCAAACCTGGAGGGGGCTTCTCGAGAAGTATGGCCTAGTCAACCGGCGCTGCTTCGACGCCAAACTTGTTGCCAACATGATTAAGAACGGGATTCGGCGAATTCTGAGTTTCAACGATCACGACTTTAAGGGCTTCGCCGAGATCGCGACGCTGAATCCATTTGACTGCCTTGGCGTCAGGCGCGTGCCGTGAAGGCGCAACGGGGAATCCGCGGAGGAACAGCTATGCTGTCGCCCATCGTTCAGATTTCGCTGGACCTGACTACGATTGATGAAGCCCTGGCCACCGCGGAGATGGCGCTGCGGGCCGGCGTGGACTGGCTGGAGGCCGGTACGCCCCTGATTATCGCCGAGGGTATGAACGGCGTCAGGGCGCTGCGGAAGCGCTTCCCGGGAACGCCCATCGTGGCGGACTTGAAAACCATGGACGGCGGCTACCTGGAAGCGGAAATGATGGCCCAGGCCGGCGCCACGCACGTGGTGGTGATGGCCCGCGCCCATGAGGAAACGATCCGCTGCGTGGTGAAGGCCGGACGCGACTATCAGGTCCAAGTGATGGGTGACAACCTGGCCTGCCCGGATATGGTGGCGGCGGCGAAGTACCTGGAGGACTTGGGCTGTGATTTTGTGATCCACCATATCGGCTATGATGAGCGCCGGGGCATTGCGGCGCGGGGAGAGCGCATGCCCAGTCCGCTGGACCGGCTGCGGGAGGTGGTGCGGGCGGTGCGGGTTCCGGTGCAGGCCGTCGGCGGACTAACCCTCGAACAAGCCGTGCGGACGCCGGAATACGGCGCGCCACTGGTGGTGCTGGGAGCGCCGCTGACCATCGATGCCGACGCCTTTAAAACCGCCAGCGGCAACGTGGAAGAGTCCTTGCGGATGATCTGCCGGAAAGTGCACGCGTATGGTCAACCTCGAGAGGAGGCTAAACGATGAGCGAATGGGCGGTGGTTAATTTCGCTCCGGCGAAATATTCCGTGGAATTACGCCAGGTGGAGCGCCCGCCAATCGCGCCGGAAGACGTGCTGCTGGAAGTTGGCGCGGTGGGGGTCTGCGGCAGCGATCTGCACCAATGGGCGGCGGATCACAGTTGGCCGGTAAATTATCCGGTTATTCTGGGCCACGAATTTGCCGGAGTAATTGCCGAAACCGGGGCGCGGGCGATCGGATGGGACATCGGCCAGCGCGTGGTCAGCGAAACGGCGGCGGTGATTGATCTCAATAATCCCCTGTCGCGGCAGGGGCTGTACAACCTGGATCCCGGCCGAAAGGGCTTCGGCTATGGCGTCGACGGCGCCATGACGCGTTACGTGCGGGTGCCGGCCCGCTGTCTGCATCGGCTGCCGGATAATTTACCGCTGGAAAAAGCGGCGCTGACTGAACCGTGTTGTGTCGCCTTTAATGCCACGGTCCATAACGCGCGCATCCAACCGGGGGATCGGGTGGTGGTATTCGGGCCGGGCGCCATCGGCATTCTGTGCTCGGCCATAGCCCGCCTGTGCGGCGCCACGGTCGCCGTCGCAGGTTTGCCGCGCGACCGCGACCGGCTGGCGATCGCCGAAAAATATGGCTGTATTCCCATCGTGGAAGGCTTGGCCGACTGGGCCCAAGCCGGCGACGGCCTGGGGGTGGACGGCGTGATCGACGCGGCCGGCGTATCCGCCACTTTGCAAACCGCGTTGCAGATAGTGCGGCCCAAGGGGTGGATCAGCAAAGTGGGCTGGGGGCCGCAGCCGCTGGGGTTTTCACTGGATCCACTGGTGCATAAGAACATCACGCTGCAAGGCAGCTTCAGCCACAACTGGCCGGTGTGGGAGCGCGTGATCAGCCTGCTGGCCTCCGGTCAACTGAATGTCGAGCCGATCCTGGGAGGCGTTTGGCCGCTGACGCAATGGAGGGAGGCGTTCGAGAAAATGCATGACGGGAAGGTGGTCAAAGCGGTGCTCAAGCCATGAACGATTTCCGTGACGTGCAGCCCGGCTCGCCACGAAGACACGCAGGCACGAAGGGACCAAGACATGAAGAACTCGCCTGAAGCATGGGCGAAGGTCTCAATCGTGGGTTATGGGCAAACTCGCCGGAGCGGGTGGCGCAAGTGGCCACGCCCATCGTGGATGCGGCGTTCCGCGGACACCCGACGCTCGGCCCGGGGCTGCGGGAATCGATCTACGCGGTCTGTCTGGTCTAGGAGCTAAGGAAGCGCGGCCTGAACCTCCTGCGTGAAGCGTCGGCGCCCGTTATCTACGACGGTCAGAGGCTGGACGGAAAACGGCGCTGGGACATGTTGGTGGACGATTGCGTCATCATGGCGGTCAAGGCGGTTGAAAAGGCTGTCCCGATGTTCGGCGCGCAAGCTCTCCGTTATCTGCGGCTAACGGGGCATCGTCTGGCCCTGGTCATCAATTTCATAACCGTTCACGGACGTCCTGATGTATCGAGACTATGGGGCATCTTGGGGTATTTCTTTCATAGCCCGGGGGTCGCCGTGGGCGACTAAGCTGCAGCGACGGGTTGTCGGGCGCCCGCGCAGGGCCATACCCCGCGCTGACGCTTGGGGCTATGAAATAAATGCCGCGGGTCGCCGCGGCGGCTGTCGAAGATGGATCAAACTGTATGTCCTCGCTACCGCTTTTTTCCGTCAGTGAATTCACCACCTGGGATTTGTCGTTCGAGCAGGATGTGGCCTTGTATCGGCGCCTGGGTGTAACGGGCATCGAGGTCTGCGAGCGCAAAATCTCCCGGGATCCGGCGAAAGCACACGAACAATTGGCCTGGCTGCGCGACCGCGGCCTGCAAGTCACCAGTGTGCAACCACGGGTCCACGCCCTGTTTAAAGATTCCATGTGCCCGGAATTAGAGGACCCGCGGGAGCGGATGCGGCGTTATCGCCAGAGCATTGACCTGTTCGGCGACTGTTTTCCCGGACAAAACCTGCCGCTGGTGACTATCGGCGGCAACGCCCCCGCGCATAATTTTCGCCTGGCGTACGAAACGGCCCACCGGCTGTATCCGGACCTGGCGCGCTATGCGGCGGATCATGGGGTGCGCATTATGTTCGAACCCCTGCATCCCGTGCTCATGAATGCCGATACTTTCGTCTGTTCCCTGGAGGACGCCCTGCGCCTGATCGATGCGGTCAACCAGCCGAATTTCGGCTTAATGCTGGATGTCTGGCATGTCTGGCATGAACACGACATAGCGCGGCGCCTCGCTGTCCTCCCCCGGCCGCCCATGGCCGTGCATATATGTGACTGGCCCCGGTTGGGACCGCGGGGGCCGGCCGACCGGGTCCTGCCAGGACAGGGAAGTATTAATTTGCCGGCTCTGTTGGGCGGCCTCGAGGCCGCCGGGTATCAAGGCGCGTACTGCCTGGAAGTTTTCTCCGCCCATCAGTGGCCGGATTCGCTGTGGCGGCGGGATCCGGCGGAGGTGCTTGCCGCCGGCCGAGAAGGCTTTTATAACGCCTGGCGCAACCGTTCACGAAGCGCAGTGGCAAGCACCGGGTTGGGTTCAGGCCGGGAACGGTTACCGCCGGTCAGTCCCGTCGCCCGGCCGGCTGATGGGAAGCGGAACCGGCGCGACGGCTCGGGTTGAATCATGGGAAGGGGCAACATGCGGCTAAAAAACAAAGTCATCATCGTCACCGGCAGCACGACGGGTATTGGTGAAGCCATCGCCCGGCGCTGCGTGGCGGAAGGCGCCAAGGTGCTTATTCACGGCACCCGGCGTGAGGCGGGCGAGCGCATCGCCGCAGCGCTGGGGGCGCCGGCGCGGCTGCATATCGACGATTTAACCGATCCCGCCGCACCGGCCCGCCTGGTGGCCGCCGCGACCGGGGCTTTCGGGCAGCTGGACGGCCTGGTCAACAACGCGGCCTGGGTGGTGCGCAGCAATATTCAGAACACGGATGCCGCCCTGTTCGACCGCGTGATGGCCACGAACGTACGCGCTCCGCTGTTGCTGGTTCAGGCGGCTCTGGAAGATCTGGTGAAAAGCCGCGGCAGCGTGCTGAACATCGGCTCGATCAACGCCTA
>JAKCCC010000029.1 GCA_021838985.1 Planctomycetota bacterium | reverse complement strand
CCTGGACCAACTGGCTTCGTTTCTTAAGCCGTCCGATCCGGCGCTGGCGGGGAATCTGAAATGGGCCTGGCGGGCCTGCGGTTCGCCGGTGGGCAACCTGCACGATCATTTCGGCCCGCGCGCGAATCCGCTCACGCGACACTATATCTTCCATGACCAAGCCCTTCTACCGCGGGAACCCAAGCTCGGCAGCTGCGAATTACCCGACGTCGGCGCGGTGCTGCGCAGCCATGATGGCAGCGGCCGGGGCAGCTATGTCCTGCTCAAGGCGGGCCGGGTGCACTCCCATCACGACGCGGATGAAGGCTCGTTTCATTATTTTGGCCGCGGCGTACCGATGGCCCTGGATGGCCTGCCGATTCAGAATGGCGCCGGCGCCGCGGAGCACAACGCCGTGACGTTTTCCAACCCCGGTCAACCCAGCGGTCTGGTGGAATGCTTTAAGACCACGGCGGTGGCGGACTATGTCCGGGCGCGGCTGGCGCCGCGCGCGTTCTGTTGTGACAGCATGTATGTGGATGGCGCCCATCGCAGCGGCTGGCAGCGTGAGCTGCTGTTGGTGAAAGCCGAACGGGCGGGCGGCGTGGAATACCTGGTGGTCAAGGACACGGTCACCGGTCCGGAGGCGTGCCAGTGGAACCTGGATGTGCTGTCGCGCCGGCCGATCCGCCAAAGCGGCGGGGGAATCTGGTTTCCCGGTCACCAGGAACTGGGGATGGGGCTGGAAGTACGGTTCCTCGAACCGCGTCAGCCCGCGATCAGGTTACAGCGCGGCGTCGTGAATCCGGCGATGCTCGACGCGCGACGGCGCCGCCGGCTTTCCGAAAACGACATCCGCTGGCCGATCACCGAGCACTGGTTGCTGCATGTCCACGCCGGGCCGGGAATTACCTTTGTCGCCGTTTTGTTTCCACGCCGAGCACACGAACCGCCGCCGCGGATGGAGTACCTTCCGCGTGAGGAGACCCTCGCCATCGAACACCCCGAAGGCCGGGATCTGATTTTTTTGCGACCGAATGAGAGGGTCGGGGCCAACTTGGATGGCGTCAGCTTCCGCGGCCGCGCCGGAATAAGCCGTACTCGCAATGGCCGTACGATCGTGCAACCGCTGGATGCTGCGAAAATGGCGCGGCAGGAACGCGGCGCGGTTCCCGTGCGGCTTGACTGAGGTAAAGCCTGGGGTTCTCGGGATGTCTAGCAGAACGGAGCCGTCATGAAGGGAAGCAATTGGAAAAAGAATTGTCGGTTAAATCGCGCCAGTCGGCCCGCCTACCGGGTGGAATTCACCCCCGCCGGGAGGAACGGACCGGCCCCGTCGGCGCCGAGCGTTGTTGAAAATGGCCGCTCGGGAGGAGATCCACCTTTGACTTTCCATTCCGCGCGAGGCAGGCGTCTTTGGTCAACCCTCTGGGCCGCCCTGACGATGCTTTGCCTGTTGGCCATGCCTGCCGGGGCCGTCGCCGGCCCGTTGCCCCGGTCCGCCCTGCAGCTAAAGGGTTCGCGCATCCTGGTCTGCGACTTGGGGTACCCGGAATTGCGGAACCTGCCGTCCATCGTGCGGTTGGAAAAGGCCGGGGCGCAGGTGCGCCAGGGGAATCTGGACAGCCTCTCCTGGAATGTCGCACGGCAATATCGGGTGATCATCGCCATCACGGAGCAGCGTTATCCACCGCAGCCACACGCGGCAGCGGTGAAAGCGCTCGTACGCTTCGTCCAAACCGGCGGCGGTCTGATGTACTTTAACTTTATCAATGGCGTCAGCCAGGCGGGTATGTTTCACGGCATGGCGCAGGTGCGCGATCCTAACCAGGTGCACTGGAGCGAGGTATCCAGTTTTCTCAAGCCCTTCGGCGCGGCGATCCCCTGGCAAACCGTGCTGGATCCCGCCCACCAATTTACCAATCCCACCGGTTTTGATCTGCCTTACGCCTATACCGACCGGATTGCCCCCGGTAGTCCCATTACCGCTGGTGTGAAGGGTTTCTGGTATAATGCGCAACGGCGCGCCATGTTCTGTACAGAACCGCTGCTCATCTCGAAACAATGGACAATATTAGCCAGCGCCATGCCGCAGGCGCGCGCGCTCTGGCTGGCCGGATCGCGCCGGGGGCGGGCCAGCAGCCTGGCCAAGAAAGGCGGCCTGCTGCCCATCGTCGCGGCGCGGAAATTCGGAGCTGGCCGCATCGTCTTGTTCGGCCTGACGCCCATGGAGGTCTTCTATGGGCAGGGGCTGGCGTCGTATGGCGACATCGGGTGGTCGCGGGGCAATGGCCTGCAACGCAGTGATTTCGGAGTCCTATACGACCATGCTCTTAACTGGTTGGCCCAGCGCGCCACCCAGGCGACCGCGCTCGGCCAGGGTGCCCTTAAGCCGATGGTGAATCCATGGGCGGTTCCCGCCACCCTGCCCGATTGGTCGAAACTGGCGCCGATTTCCGGCCACATCCGGCACCCGATGCGCGGCGTGATCGGCCTGCACTCGACACTTTCGGATGGTCAGGCCACACCGCAGGAGCTCATTACAGCGGCCAGGAAACTACATCTGCAATGGGTGGCCTTTACGGAACGGCTGGAGGATTTTTCACCGGCCAAATGGAAAGAGTTGACCCAAATCTGCCAACAGGCGTCTACCGCCAACTTTTTGGCCTTGCCCGGCTTGGATTACGCGGATCTCAACGGCACACGCTACGTCGCCTTTGGCTACTTCAACTGGCCACCGGCCCAGTACTTCTCCCAGAATAAGAAGCGTCTGATCGGTCCGCAGTGGTGGTTTGCTGCCGGCATGCCGCCGAATGGGCCGTATGAGATCAGCAGGGGGCCGTTACATTATTGGGATTTGAGTTTGTATAACGCGTTTGCGATCCGGACCGCCGTTGCCGGTAAAACAGTTCAGACGGCCCGCCAAACGCTCAAGGGTTTTCTGCACATGACGGGCGTACAGGATGACCCTGAACCGATGGCGGTGGCGATGTGCTACAACGCCGCACAACTCGCCGCAGCCGCGGCAAGCACCTGTAATTACTGGTTGTACCACCACCCGGGGCCGGCCAGCCGTCTCCGCACCACCTACGGTTATCTGAACCCCAGCGACGTGTTCATCAGCAACGGTCCGATGGTAACGGCGTGGCGGGCGATCAACGCCACCCGCATCACGGGCGGAAAATGGTGGCTGCCCGGTTCGGAACAATACCGTGTCCAGTTGGCGGCCCGTTCGACCGCGCCGCTCACGGATATCCGCATCTATGACGGCCCGCACCTGTTGCTGCGGTTCCGGCCGAATCAACGGCGGGTGGCGCTGCAGTTCGACTTGCCGCACGATGAACAGCGGTATCTGACCGCGGAGATTACCGATGCCTCCGGCCGGAAGGCGTTTACCGATGGCATCTTCGCCCGCGATTTTCTGAACTTTCGGTTCATGTGCAGCGACCGGGGCAACTCCATCTGCGATGGCGTGGAAACCGGCCGCAACGGTCCTTATCTGACTGGGCCAACCGCGCCGTACCAGCGCAAGATGACGGTTTTCGGCGCGTTGGCGGGCTACGGGGAACCGCCCTTCGATATTATTCCGCCGCTCTTTGACGGGGGAATTCGATCGGTTGGCTTTTCGATCACGCCCCGGTTGGGGATCGATCACTACAGCTATGCCCCCGCCGACGCGACCCTGGAGAAGCGGATGGGCATACCGGTTTGTTCCGTGGACGGCCTTTTGCAGCGCAGCACCGTCACGGGATATTTTCCGGGCCAGGCCGATGCGTGGAGTCCCAAGCCGGCGCCCCACCTTATCCAGGGCGTGCGCGTTCATTACAGCACGTTGGCTGTCACGCCCGAGGCGCATGGTCCGGGGGTGTTGTTCGTGCGGGGCACGGTGCGGGTGGATCGACCGCTGCGGCTGACAAGCCTTAACCTATGCAACGCGTATTATCCCGCTTCACCGGGCGGGGGAAACCTCGTGGCGCTGGTGACGCCGGAGAAGAGTTTCTTTGGCATGTGCGCCGGCAAGCCGGCGTATGCGCAGGCGGCAACAGCGCCGGGCAGTTTCGCGGAGATTTTTCCCTCTCTGTGGGGCGCCGGTGGAATTATCACCCTCGACAAGGGTTACCGCTTGGACGTCGGCGCCAGCCAGCGGTCCAGCTACGTGGGACTGTCTTGGGACGGGATGCCGCGGCGGCTGACGCCCGGCGATTCGCTGCGGTTTCGTTACCTGCTGGTGCGCGGTGCGTTGCGGGACCAGCCGAACACGCGGGCGTGGGAAGCGTTGATCCGGGAAATGGGTCTGCGCGGCCGCCCCGCGTACACGGTGACGGATGTAAAGACCGGCCGCGTGGCCGGCACCAGGTTTGCGCTGACCCTGTCGCCCCACAAGGGTGGCGTGCGGGCCGTGATTTCGCGCGCGAATCTGCCGATCCGTTTGCCCGTGTTCGTGCCCGGAATGAATCCGAACTGGACCTTCGCCTGGTTTGATCTGAACCGCCACGAATGGTTTCCCAGTGCGGTGAATGCCCGAAGGCATCAGGGTTATTTCACGCTGGACTTGCGTAAGGGGCCGTACCATATCTTCGCGGGCGAGCCGGTTTTGGCGAATGATCCCCGCGTGCGTGTGGAGGTGTTATCGGACGGAAAAACCTATGTCCGGGCCGGGTTGGACAACGTCGGCAACCAGCCGGTTCGGGTGACCGTGCGGCTGAATCCCGCGTTGGGCGCGGCTCCGCCGCAAACGGTCGAACTGGGTTCGGGCGCGATCAAGTCAGTAACCTTTGCACTGACGTCGCCGCCATGAGCCGCCACGCGGGCCAGGCTGGATCTTGCACTGCGCAGCCACAGGGGGGCACAGGCCGGCCGAACCGACGACCCCCAACGTGGATTATCCGGTGCGGCCTGGTCGCTGAACTAAGCCGCAGTCAAAACCTCCCGATCTCTAAAAAGGAACGCAGGTGTATCGGGATAAACGGAGGCGCGAAGACCCGAAGCTGTAACAGGGGTTGTAGACGGGATCTACCGGGGACCGTGCCGAAAATGTGCGTGCTCTGCGAAGATTGGGACGGTTTGTGGCACAAATTACACTGATACGACGTGACGAAAGGAACCATTGAACACGTGAAAGAAACGAGCATAGGCACTTGGTTTCTGACCGAAATATAAGCGAGTGGATGGTCAGTGGTCCGTAGGCTACGGAGAAATAAAGAAGATGGACGCCCCGCCGATTTGTCTGGCATTGCTGGGCATGAACTCCGGATTCTTTCCGGAGAATTTCGTTCTGTGGACGCGGCTGGCCCAGGAGTATCCCTGGCTAAGTCCGCCGTTTCCGAAGGCCCGGGTTGTCGCCGCAGCGACGCTCGGTTGCCCGGAGCAGGAAATTGTCGATAACGCCGGGCAGACATCCGCCGACTTTGCGCAGAAGTTCGGCTTGAAGCTGTACGTTGCGGCGGAAGACCTGCTGGATAAAGAAAAACCGGATGGCGTATTCATTTGCGGTCGCCCCAGCGCTTTGCCTTCCGTGGCGCTACTGGCGATACGCCGGGGCATTCATGTATACCTGCAGAAACCGGCCGGGGTTAACGCCGCGGAGCTGGCCGCCCTCGCGGCTGAAGCCAGGCAGCGCGGGGTCGCCGCCGCCGCCGGACAGACTTGGCGCCACGATGCGGCGGTTATGGTTTCACGGGGACAGCTTCGGTCGGCGGATATCGGCAAGCTCTGTTCGCTGCGCGTGATGTATAACCACGGCATGCCCGGTGGAAAGCGGCGAACCTTCTACGTGGACGCGGCGGAAGGTGGGGTGGAGCTGTGGCTCGGCTGGTATCCCATTGACCTGCTGCATTATTTCACCGGTTCATCCATCACCCGCCTGTTTGCCACCGCGCATCCGGGGGGAGCCTCACCCGACTGGCCGCACACGGTCCTTCACGCCGCCTGTGAATTCGCCAATGGTGTCAAGGGCAGTTTTGATTTTTATGGCAATATCAATTATCCGTATTCCCGCGCGGAATGGGAGCTGCTGGGCGAACATGGTTTGATTCGCAGTGTGCAGCGCCACGATGTCGAAGTTTACCGCCAAGGGCATCCGCAGCAGGCCTTGTTCAGAAACCAGTTTACGGACCTCGTGGCGCAGGACATCAATGGGTGGCTGCACAGTTGGCGGAGCGGCCAGACCAGCGGTTTGACGCTGGAAGGCGCCGTGGAGGTGCTGCGGGTGGCAGCCGCCATTCGGGAGTCCTTCACCACGGGCAAGGCGGTGACGCTATGACGGCACAGAATAAAAAACGTGTCGCCCTCGTCGGCTGTGGGACCATAGCGAAGACCCATGGGCTGGCGATCCAGGACCTGGGTATGCAGTGCGTGGCGGTCACGGACCTGCGTCCCGAAGCCGCCCAGGCCTACGCCCGCGCCTACCCGGAACTGCGGGCCGACTGGTTACAGGCCGCCGAGTGGATGACCGCTCCAGCGCGGCTGAAGCTGCGTGAAATATTTCCGGCGCCGCGGGCATATGCAAGCTTGGAGGAGATGCAAGACGCTGGACCGCTGGACGCGGTGCTGATTCTCACCTGGCCGCCAAGCCATTGCGATCTGACCTGCCGGGCGGCGGCGTTGGGCGCGAAGGCTGTCCTCTGCGAAAAGCCGATGGCGATGAGCGCGGCGCAATGCGACAAAATGATCGACACCTGCGGTCGCCATGGCGCCCGGTTGGCGGTTTACCATGAGAGCATGCTGCTGCTGCGGCAATTTTCCGAAGCCAGGCAGATCGTGGCGAGCGGCCAGATCGGGTCGGTAGAGTTCGTCCGGGCCAATACCGTCAGCACGCTGATGGATTGGTCCGCGTATCTCTGGGCCGGCATCCTGCATCTGCTGCCTGGCCGGCACATCACACGGTTGCAGGCTATGCTCGATTGTACCAGGCAGGTTACGACATTCGGGCACGCCCAGGAGGATCACGCTACCGTCCATTTCACCATGGATAACGGTATCCATGGCGTCCTTTTCACGGGGCAGAACGGCTTTTCGCCGCATGGCATTCGCATCGACGGCAGCCAAGGCTCGCTCGAGGTCTCATTTATAACCGCGCCGACCCTGCGGCACTGGTGCGCCGGAACGTCCAGCTGGCGTGTGATTACGCCGCCGCGCTCTTGCGGCTATGACGATCGCCGCGCCTTCCTCGAGGGCGTAGTCAGCGCTGATCCGTTCTGTCGGCAATTCAATGGAGTGACCGCCAAGGCTTCCACGTTGCCGATTTTCGCGGCGTGGCAGAGCCATTGCCAGCGCCGGCCGATGGAGATGGATCAGCCGCTGTCGTGGGAGGTTCCGGAGCGTTATCCAGTCCGCGGCGCTGCAGATTGACCATGAGCACGAGCGTCATTAAACACCTCGACGTTTTCCCCCTGCGCCTGCCGATGATCCGCAGCTTCGCGTTTGCTTCGGGCAGCGCCGGACGCGCCGGCGACACGGCTCCGCATGTGCTGGTGCGCGTCACGGATGACGCCGGGCACGTGGGCTGGGGCGAGGGCCGCCCTGTGCCGGGCTGGTCATATGAAACGTTGGAAAGCGCCACCACCACCCTGCGCGGCTACCTGGCCCCCGCGGTCCTCGGCTGTGAAATTCATGATCGGGTCGGTCTGCATCAGCGGATGCACGCGGCGCTCGGCCGGGGACCCAGCACGGGTCAGCCGATTGCCAAGGCGGCGCTAGACATGGCGGTGCATGACCTGGCGGCGCAGGCGACGGGCTTGCCGCTACGGGCGTATCTGGGCGGTGCTGGTTTGGTGCGTCCCATGCCTTTGAGCTACACGGTAACCGCCCATGAAACGGATGGCGCTGCTGACGAGGTTGCCGCGGCGCGGGGCGCCGGGTTCGCCCATTTCAACTTCAAGGTGGCGATGGGCGGCCCGGACGCCGCGCTCGCCGGGGCGATCCGGCGTGCGGCCGGTGCGGGCGCGTTTATATGGGCGGACGCCAACCAGGGTTATACGTTGCCGCAGGCCCGCCGGGCCGCTGCGGCGCTGGCGGATGCGGGTGTGGACGTGCTCGAGCAACCCCTGCCCGCCGACCGCATGAACCTGATGCGGCAACTACGCCTTGGCACCGCCCTGCCCTTGGCCGTCGATGAAGCCAGCGTTAGTCCGGCGGACTTTTTCGGCTACGCCGCGGAAGGCCTGGTGGATTACCTGGTGCTGAAGGTTACGCGTAGCGGCGGTTTAGGGCCGAGTTTGCAGCAAATCATGATCGCTGAAGCGGCCGGGTTGAAATTCCTGGTCAGCGGTCTGACCGATGGGCTGTTGACAAAGTTGGCCACGTTGCACTTGGCGGCGGTATTCGGTTATGCCGGCCCGGCCGCGCTCAACGGCAGCCAGTTCACTGACGAATCGGCGTTGTTTCCCGGCAAGGCCCAACTGGAGCGCGGCGGTGCGGTGCTGTTGCCGTCCGTGCCGGGTGTGGGCGTAGCGCCGGAGACTGCGGCGCTGGATCGCTTTCTGTGTGATGTATGATCGCGCCACAAGAGCGAGGATTTTTCGGTAAGGGGCCGGATTTGTCATTCCGTGGGTTTCACTACGATATTGCGCGCGGGGCGTATCTCAAGCCGGAAGTGTTCTGCCAGGCGCTGCGTCTGGCGGCGCAAAGCGGCTACACCCATTTTCTGCCCTATCTGGAAAACATGATCCGCCTGCCGTCGATGGCCAAGGCTTGCCCCTCCTGCGCGTATGACGCGGCGGATTGGCGGCGGTTTGAAGCGACGGCGCGCCAAGCCGGGATCGATCTGGTGCCGCACTTCAATGTGATCGGCCACACCGCCGACATCTGCCGGGCTTACCCGGAATTGGCCGGGGCATCGGCCGGCCAGGAGTTAGACGTTGAATCGGCCGGCCTGGAACTGGACGTACAGCTTGAGGCGACGCGCTGCTGGATGCTCAATTGTCTGCGGGAATACTGCCAGTTCGCCACCGGCGAATATTTCCTGATCGGGGGGGACGAATGGCAGCCGCCGCGGCATCGGCTGGCGCAGGGCGGCTTTGATGCGGGCCGGGCTTGGGCCGAGCACATGAACTTGGCCATCGACTTTTTGGATCAACGCGGTTGGCGCCCCATCGTCTGGCATGACATGTTGCTGCACTACGCATCGGCCCTGCCGTTGCTGTCCCGAAAAGCCGTTATCGCGTTCTGGTTTTACGATGCGGACGCTGATTACCCGGCGCTGGCGACGTTCAGGGAAATGGGGTTTCGCGTGCTGATGGCGTCGGGGCTGTGCGACGGCCTGCTGGAACGCCGCCGGTTGAACGCGGTAAGGTGCGCCATAGCGGCGACCCAGCGCCATCGGGCGGATGGGTTCATGATCACCACGTGGAGCGATGGGCGCTGGGAGAAACAGTCGTTTAATATTGCGGCGGTGGGCCAAATTCTTCAGGGCCGTGATCCGCCGGCACCCATCATTGAAGCGTTAAGTCTCTGGGGCGCCCATGATCGGCTGCCGGCGGAGGCGGAGTTGGCCCAGCGCTGGCGGACAACCATGCGTGTGCTGCTGCGGGATTCGGCCTGGCAGGCCTATCCGGATCTGCACCGGATTGTGCGCGCCACGGTGGAGGGCGACCGCGCCGATGACGCGGCCAGCTACGTCCGCTTCCATGTTGCCGCTGGACCATTGTATCGACGGCTCGTAACGCTTTCCGTGGCGCCTACCCGGAAAGCGGTAGCGCCTTTGCCGAAAGCGGAATCAGCCCCGCCGAACTTTGGACTGGTGGTGGCCTCGAACGAGCGCCTGGGACCGGTGCTGCGATTTTACAACTCCCCCGAGCGGTTTGAGGTTTATCCCAAGTTGGGCGCATGCTTGCAGGATTGGCGGCGCGGACACGCGACTATTATTCCACGCACCATCGACGCGCTGCTTGCGCCCCATCCGAATAGTCCCCTGCCGGGTGGCTACCGCAGCTATTCGCGAGCGGCCGGTTTTCGCCCCATCTGGGCCCTGGGCGCTCACAGCAATCCCTGCATTCTCTGGCAGCACCCCTTTAACTGGACGCTCGTGGAGCAAACGTCGGACCGGGTGACGGTCGGCTTGGAGCTGGAACTGGCGCACGTAGCGGTCCGTTACCACATCACGATGGAAAAGGGACTCTCGGGTTTTGTCTACCGCGCCACAGCACGCAACAAACTTCCGTCAGTCTATGCGGCCTTCAACTTCAACGCCCTGTTGCAGCGGACCGCCACGGACTTAAGCGAAGGCGAACTGTTGTGGGGGCGGCAATCCGGTCGGGAACGGACCACGGTGGAGCGCCAAGCCGCGACGGGCTTTTGGCTGCCGGTGCGCGGCCCGCTGACGGTGCAAACCACCGGTCATGCCGTACAGTTTGACGCCGATCCGGCGCAGACCGCTGGCTACTTTGTCGATTGGGGCGCCAACTGGATTACGCCGGATATCCACGGTGTTTATCGCCGGCTCGCGGCCGGACAGGAGATAGCCGTCCAATGGAGGCTGCGTTGGCTGTGAACGGCCCAGGCGGCGCCAATGGAACGCCGCCGCCTGCTGGCCTTTTATCCAGAAGGGAAACCATCCATGTTCAATGACGATCTGATCGCGTATTTGCAGCCGATCGGCAACCAGTTCCGACCGCACGAGTGGCGGGATGTTTGCGGAGGGATCGCGGATATCCGCGTCGAACCGCATCGGTTGACGCTGCGGACGTCTCTGCCGCCCGGGCTGTATCGCGGCCGCATCGAAACCCGCCCCGGAGCGTTCGATATGCGCACGGCGATGGTGGACATGATCCGCGTGCCGGATGGTAAGGCTGTTCCAGTTGGGCCGTGGGACTTGAACCATGTCGCCACTCCGAAGTACATGGCGATTCCCATGGCCCGCACTTATGTCAATGGCAAGTTAAAAGGCGGCTTGTGGTTTGATATGCCCGGCCCGGAACAAATTGCCCAGCAGCGTCTGGCGGCGGATTTTGGTTTTGAAGCAAAGGAAGATGCCACGGAACTGGTTCTGG
>JAKCCC010000028.1 GCA_021838985.1 Planctomycetota bacterium | reverse complement strand
AGCGCGAGTAAAACTATGACCAACGCTTTCAACAAAACCTTCACCGGATTGAGCGATGCGGAATCAATCCGGCACCGGTTGTAAAGGGGTGCTATGGCGCGGCCGTCCGGGCAGCCGCGTGCGAAAGGGCCGATGTCGGCCGGGCAAATCTCAGCCCCGGCAATTGACCGACCTTGACTATTTTTGATCAGTGTGGCGCCCTCTAGTGGGTGGGCGTGCTACGCCACATAGGGCGTGTGGGTCCAGCCATCGGGAGCGGCGCTTTGGTCTGCGAGGGCGAGCGACTCCGGCGGCGACCATTGGCCGGGTCCGAGATTGCCCAAACGTGCGCATGACGACTGGGCGTCGCCCCTTTCCCTTGGAGCCTCTTCCCGGCCCCGAGACGATCAGTGGCGGACAAGGACGCAGTGACTGGTTGCGACAGAGGGTGAACCGCCTATGAACCTGTTGCCGCGGATCACGCCGCCATCCGTCCATGTCATGCGAATCCCGCCGGAGTAGTTGGCAGCCAGTGTGTTATTCCTGATCACGATGCCACTGTTGCCCGTGGTGCCGGCGTTGAGGTGCTGGAATCCATAGACCGCGCCGTGTACGTAGATCGCGGCATTATTGCCACCGCCCTTTCCGTTGTGACTGAGGGTGTTGCCCTCGATGATCACGTTATGGCAGTATCCGGCTTCGTACCAATGCACGAGTTCGGGGCCGATACATATGCCCGCCATACCGCAGCCGCGGATGGTATTGTTGAGAATAATCCCGTTATTCGCCTTGGCAATTATTCCACGGGATCGCGTATCTCCCAGCCGGCAGTCGATAATCCGATAGCCCTGGCCGCAGTGGTCCGGGTTGGTCACATCCGCGTCCGCAGGGACGGTCAGGCTACGGTCCAGCGTCGCGGTGGCGGTGTGGTTGCGGTGGAGCTTGACAGAAACCACCCGAGCGACAGCGAAGAAACCGTGCGTATCGGAAAGTTGTATAGGTTCACCGACACGAAGATCGGCCCGCATATACGGGCGTACCACATGCTCCTGAACAGTTAGGTTTCGGCCCGATACCGCGATCACCTGCTGGAAGAAACCATGAATGGCAATGCAATCGTCGAGGAACACGCCCCGAAAAACACAGTGTTCGACACTCGGTCCCGGGTCGGCGCCGATGCTGTGAAAGCCGTCGGCCTCGTTGGTGACCAGCGGGGCTTGGCGTGCGCCTGCGGGCTTGGGTCCCGGAACCCAGCGGTCATAGAGCAAGCGGTTTCCGCCACCGTAGTTCTCGAAGATCGGCGCGAAGCCGTTCTGCATGAGTGTGACGCCCCGCACCGTACAGTCTCGGCTGTGATCGAGAAATATTTTTCGTGGCCAATTGCCGTATCGCGAAACCAACCAGTCGCCGACCTTCAACGGCAGGTGGGGATTTTGAAAGGCCACACGCCAGAGACGGCTCCCGAGCGGGGTAACCCGCCCCCACAGATCCGGCACGCCACGGCTCAAACGCCTGGTTTCGCGGTCCACCAGGTTGAACAGGACTCGGCCCTTGGTGGTCACGGAGAATTGGCTGGCCGGGAATCCCATGGCGTGGGCATCCGGGCAGGGGTAGCCGGCAGCGCAGCGCCAGTTACACGTCAGCCCGGCCTTAGTTCCGTGCACTGCGGTAATCTTGCCCTGGTAGAACGTGGGGCGGGTTTGGATGATTGTCAGCCCTTCGATGGTCACGTGCCGACAGCGATCCAGACGGAAGCAGTCCCCGGAATCGGCCGAGCGCATGACCAAAATGACGTGATGGCCCCGAATCACAACGTGCCGCCAACGCGCCAGGTTGAATACCGGCAGGCTGGCGTTGGCCGTGTTGGATAGCCCGTAGACGCCGGGGTTGATCTTAATTTCCACCGCGCCGTGGGCATGTGCCTCGGCCAACTCGGTCGGAAGCTGAGCGGCGCTCGCCGGGTTCCCGATTGACACCACATACAGTGGCTTGGTGCCAGTGGCGTGCGCCACCGGCATGCGAATCAACGCCCATACCAACAACAGGCCGAGCACGTGCGCAGAACGGTGCATCCGCCAAACGGTCATGATGGGCTCCATTTAAACACCTGGTCGGCCTCTTCGCGGTTTTCCGCCGTGGTTATCTGCCAGCCCTTAACTATAGGTGTCAAGTATACACTTTGTCCGGGGTTTAACCAGTGCGGTGTCGTCGGTGTGGCGCGCCCGCCCCGTGCTGCTGACACCGCCGGCGCATCACCGCCGGATCAGATATTGCGGGTTATGGGAGATTGCCAGTTTCAGCCCGTGCACCCCGGGTGGAACCACCACGGTGCGGGTCTTGGTGCCAATGTAATTGGTGACCTGCCAGCGCCCCGAGTTCAGCGGCAAGAGCACAGTTTGCGATTGCCGGCCAGTCTCCCATACCACGATACGTTCACCGCCGGGACCGGCGAACCGCAGGATGTAATCATTGGAATGGCCGACCTGCAGACGCCCAGTACAAACACAGCCGTGCAATTGGCTCGCCAATGTCTTAACCGCCAGATACGCTGGCTTGGGCGTGTAGACGGGATTGCGAGCGGGGTGGTAAGCGAAATCCACCAAGCCAAAATTATCCTCACGGTTTGCGGGATTGGCGCCGTCATTGTGCCAGTCATAGTAGATGGACAGCGGAATCTTCCGCCAAAGATTCACCAGCAGCTCGCGCGCGACGTAGCGGGCTTGGTGGCCATTATTGCCGCGGTACCAGGTGCTGCTATAGCCCCATTCGCCGGAGAGCAGTGGAATCCGCTTGCCCGGCGGGGCGTACCGGGCAATAAGCTTACGAATGGCGGCATAATCAGCCACCACGCTTTCCGGGCCGCCCGGCCGATAGGGATGCACCGTGACGGCGTTCCAATACTTCAAGAGGCCGGCCTGAAAACAGCCCCGCAGGAAATTCAGATGCGGCACGCCCGCCAGCGCCGGCCCGACGTAAAGCTCCTGGGGCGCCACCCGACGGATCGTCTTGCCGACATCCAGCGCCAGCCGGGCGTAAGCGGCTGTCACAGACGGCCAGCGGCCGAGTGGGATGTGGAATTCCTGCCAGCGGCCAGCCGTGAGACACGTGCGGTAAAACTGCAGCGTTTGCCCCGTGTGGTCCGTGATTCGCACCAGCACGGTCTGCGGCGCCAAGGCCGACCGGACCTCGAAGCGCAGAACCCCCGGCCCGCGGAGCCGCAGCCCGGTCGTGGCGTCCACATAGTTGCCGCCGCCGGAGAAATTGTAGGAGAGGGCACCCGCTGGTTGGGCATGAACCTTGGCCAGTTTGAAACTCCCTTTGGCGCCGGGAAACTCCGCGCCGTTCCAGAATTTCCAGGGCCGCCCTCGGGCAAAGAGTTTCAGCGTCGCGGGCCTTCCCTTTGCGGCTGCGAAACTGGCGCCGGAAAAGTCCAACGTGCCGGTGAAATTCCCGAGGCCGGGGCGCGCGACATTGAGGACGCCGAAGGCCGCGCTGGTGGTCGGAAAATGCAGGACACCATCGTCGGCGCCGCCCCAGTGGCCCATCGGCCCGCCGGTGCCGCTGCTGAAGGAGCCGCCATTCGGTTCATTCCACATCTCCCAGACGATGCCATGGCCCTTGAAATGCCGCAACGCGGCGACCACCCAGCGGCAGAAGGCGTGGCGGGCTGCCGGCGTGGTCGGGGCGTGGCCATGTTGATACAGCGGATTGCCGTAATCCAGTATCCATAAGGCCCGCAGGCGGTGGCGTTCCAATGCCGCCAGCAGACGGTCGTAGGCATGAAAATCGTAGTGGCCCTTGGTCCGCTCGGTCGCGCCCCAGGCAAAATCCATGCGGATCCAACGGAAGCCGGCCGCCGCCAGCATTCGCATCTCACCGGGCCGGGGTTTGGTGAAATGGATGTTCACCCCCAGGGAATCCGGCACCCGCGCCATTCCAATCCGCCCGATGGGCCAATCCGCCGCCCAGCCTCCGGCGCCTGGCTTTGCCGACGCCGCACCACCAGCTGCCAGCAGCGCCAAACCAACCGTGAACATCAAGGCAAAACGCTTCATGTGTGACTCCTTGCGAAACTCAGTAGACATCCAGCTTTTTCCGTCGTTTCTGTTTAACGCTTCCTGATTGGATGCGTCGGCCGGCTCGTGGCCACAACAATCGCTCCTTCTTGGTCGCCTACCGCATGGTCCCAAGGTCGCCGCGGGCGACTAAACTACAGCGCGGGGTCAGGCCTGGGTCTGTGGACAATTACGCGCTATGTTATTCGTGCCCGCTTTCAAAATTGCGGGGGCGCGCGGCTGGCGCAGCCGTTATTTTCCGCCGTGCACTGCCGGCGTGCGTCGGTGCGTCCTTTGCCAACGCGGCCATCCAAGGACCTATCGCCGGCCCGGACAGGGTAAACAGCAGCGCGAGTAAAACTATGACCAACGCTTTCAACAAAACCTTCACCGGATTGAGCGATGCGGAATCAACCCGGCACCGGTTGTGAAGGGGTGCTATGGCGCGGCCGTCCGGGCAGCCGCGTGCGAAAGGGCCGATGTCGGCCGGGCAAATCTCAGCCCCGGCAATTGACCGACCTTGACTATTTGTTTCCAGCGTATGGCGATATGGGCGTACATCTCCGGGGCGCCACCTTCATACTGCGAGCGCACGACTGGAATCACCGCGTTAGGCTTTGGCTTCGGATGCGGCGTTTCGAACTGGGGGGCGAAACGGTGGATCACGTAGCTGACTGGCCGCCAAGAACGATCCGGATTGATCACGCCGCAATCGGATTGCTCGTTGACACGATATCCGCCGGGGAAAAACCAGCAGACCGCGCCGTTGGCTCCACCACGCAGCAGCATACGGTAGAAGTTCGTGTACTGCCTGGCGACGATATTTTCCAGGCCCGGGGAATCCCGGCTGATGGCCTGGTCAAAAACTGAGGCCCCGAACTCCGCGTAAATAATCGGCATCGCGGGGTTGCAGGCCCGGGCATAAGCCAGCGTGAATAACCCGCGCCTTATCAGGCTCGCCCTATTCAATGCGATGAGCGCGTAGCCTTCCGGGGCGAAGAAATCCAGCGCGTGTGAAAAGCCGTACAGATCGTACGGGGTCCATGCGCCCATTCGTGGGTTCACCCCGCCGGCATAGCTCATGCGGAAGCTAACCAGCTGATGCGGAGCGATGGAATGGATCAACTGGCGAGCCCGGCCATAACGCCGTTCCAGCAACTCGTTGAGGAATCGCCGATACGCGATGACCATGGCATGGGCAGGGGTTTCGCTGTCAAACTGCCGGTTGGTGGGATTCGTGATCTGGCCCCGCCGGCGTGGGATGCGGCAATGCCAGAGGGCTTCGGCTTTGGCGATGGAGCCATAATGTGCCAGTATCCACTGACGCCAAAGCGGATCGTACTGCCGGCGCATGACCTGGTTGCCCCAATGCGCCTCCCAATCGATGTCGTAGGCAAAGACAGTAGCGTTGTGCGCCAAGCGCAGGGTTTGAATCCACCGTTTGTCCAGTTTCCAGTTGAAATGCATGGGGCTGTCACCGGCCAAGGCTAAATTCACCCGCAGGCCCAGTTCTTTGCAGCGGGCCAGCAAGTCGAGCACGTTGCCGTTGGTCATTTCGTCATGATTATTGACGTGTACCAGCGTGGAGATCATGTTGAAGCCCATGGCCTTGATATCCTCGAGATCGCGCTGCACCGCGGCCGGAGCATAGTCGTAACGGCTGAAAAAGTTTTCCCACAGGTCCCAGCTTTCCTGGCCGATGCCGCTGGATGGCATGTAATTGACGCCGAAGGGATACCAGCGTTGGCCGTCGAGATAAAACTCCCCATCGCGCACGGTCACAAAGTGCGGGTGTGGATTAGCGCCCAGCACGCGAAACTGCTGGGCCAGGCGGTCGAGCGCTGTTCCGGCCGGAGTGGTTACGGACGTGGCGGCCGTCGCGTTCAAGGCCAATGCGGCAGCGTTGGGCGCCCCGGGTTTGCGCGATGGGGCGGTTCGTAGAACTGTCGTGACGTAATAAATGCTTTCCCATCCACGGGGCGCCGGGGGCGTCCAACTGGCGGTGAAGGTTTGTGAACGGCCTGGGCTGACCGTGCCGGTGAAGGCGTGCTGGAACACAATGTTTCCGGCGGCGTTGGTCACGGTGCTGATCACCCGCACGGGTTGCGGCGTTGGACCGCGGTTTTCCACGACAGCCCCAATGGGCGTGGTGGCGCCGGCGAAGCAGGCGTTCCACTTGGTGCCGCCCTCGGCCAGGTACAAGCCATGGTTCATCCAACGGATTACGGTTACCAGCCAGTGCTGCGTGGCCGTTGAGGCAAAAAAGTTCGGATCGGTCACCGGCACGCTGAAAATGGTTTGCGGCTGCTTCGCCTCCGTGGCCGGCAAGACTAGCGCGGCCGCGGCGGCCACAAACCGCCCCTTGGCATCCCGGCATGCCAGCAGGGGCAAATACCGTTCAGCGCGGCGTTTGTCCAAGCCCGTCGCCTGGGCGCGCGCGATGACGCCGAGCGTACGGTGGGGCGTGGGCAGGCTGGACACAGGCGCCAAGACAACGGGGCAGCTCGTCGTCGTCGTCAGCGTCTTCATATCGGTCACACGAAAGAGCTTGTAGGCTGGGGAGACGGCCTCAATCACGGGTACGGCAAAACGGGGTTGCAGGGCGGCCGCGACAGCCGTCGCTTCACCGGTCGGCCAAGCCGCGGTTCCGACGCCCGCGATGTAAACCGCATGTCGGCCGGGTGGTGATGTCGGCGCAACGAGGCCGATTTTCAGACTTACGACGTGGTTTAGGTGTGGATGGTCGCCGAAGAAAAACCGTCCCGGCACCGCTGGATGTGGCCAGCCGACAAAATCTTTTTCCGACAGGACGTAGCGCGTCCAATGCTCATGCAGTTGGACCGTGGCGATCCAACGGGCGCCATCCCGTTCATCCCACTCCCAGGTTAAGGATCGGGCGCCTTCGCTTTCTTTGGCCCAGAATACCGTTACCCGGTCCGCCGCCGGGATAGCCAGCGGCTGGCGCGGGCGAAACGTGCACCAATGATTCAGATCGATATTGAGACGGTATGCGCCGCGCGCCCCGGCTGGCCCTTCCGCGGAGGCGAGGAACTGGATGTCTGACAGGGTGCGCGACACGTTGGAATCCTGCACCCATTGGTCCGTCGCTTTCGGGAGGGCCAGAGGATGCACGACGAGGTTCCGCCTGGCCAGCGGCAGGAATTGGGCCCGATCGATCCACGTTCCGTGCAGGCGAAACTGGGCACTGGAAAACGCCGGGCCGCCGAGGGCCACCAGATGGCCTCCGGAAGCGGCATACTGGCCGATCACCGGTATCGCGGCGCTCGGGACGGCGGCGATGTCAACTACAATCAGCGTCGGTAATATGCAGGGATTGACGATCGCACGTTGGGTCAATTCCCGGCTGGTCAGCCGGCAGACCGTAAAGCCGGCGGCCCGAAGGTGTTTCGCTAAACCCATCTCGATGGTCTGGGGCCAACCGCCGCTTTTTGGGGTTGTGGATTGCGGATTTTCGATTTGGTAAGTGCCGACCAACCCACGATTATTAGGAGAGCCTCCATAGCGGGCGAGAAAAACAGCTTGGATCTTGGCATTCGCCGCCATTTGCACGCCCTGGGCCGTGGTCAGGACATGGACGAACGGCGTGAAATATGTCGGCCCAAGCGGATGCTGCCATTTGGTTCCGAGCCAGGTACCGAAGCGCACCTCTTGGCCGACGGCATTCTGCGGCACTACCACGTCCACATTTAGCGCACCGCCGCCGCTGACCTGCTTGGTAACGTTGGCTATAACGATCCAGCCGACGTGGGTTTGCAACTGGATGTGCAGCGGTGTGGGCGCCGCCGGAGCCAGATATCGAACATACAGTGCCACCCTCTGCCCGACGGCCAATGCGACCGGCGGATTGATGATCCGCGATCCATATTCCGACCCACTTGCCGGCGCAGCTGCCCGCGTAGCCAAGCAAGCCAACGAAGCCAATACCACCCACAAGCACTTCATTAAGGCCTCCGTCAAAAAAGCAATGACCGCCGGTCCCACTGGTCACCGAACCGCCGGCGGCCTTGCGCCACCAAGCCGCGCACGGTGAGGGCACGGTCAAGATCATCTGCGGGCTACAAACCAACCCATTATGCCGCCGCTGCCGCGTTCAGCCCTATCCGCTCCTCACCACGCTACACCGGTGGCGGCTGTGGTAGGATTCACCGTCCGTACAGGCACCATGCAGGTGTCGAAGGGCGACGACCGCTTAGTGCCTCTGGGAGGGTCCTGCACAGCATTCTGCCCACTCGGCGTGGAGAGTTGGGACAGGCCCACCTGCTTGGTGTCGGTTGTGCCGTTGACCACAGCCGGATCAGCGTTACTCCAAGTGAAAATGTTGTCTCCGTTCTGGCCCACATAAGGCGAGATTTCCCAGGTCACGTGATCGTCGCCGAAGCCGACGTTCTGGCCGTTACCGGCATGGTTGCCGGAGTTGTAGATGTACGGGCCATAGGTGTTGGCCGTGGGTAGGGTGGTGGTGATCCGCTGATAGATTCCGGGGGAATAGTCACCATTATCGTAGGCGCCGCCGTTGTACGCCCCGTTGAGGGAGCCGTCCGCGGGCGCAAAATCGCTGACCAGCGGGACATCGCTGGTAGCGCCGTTGGTCGTCCACCAGAGGCCGGGTGTCAACATGGCGCCCCCTTGGGGCCAGCCGCTCGAGCCCCAGTCCCATGGAAAGGCGATGGAGTAGCTCAGACCCTGGCCGTCGCCATTGGTGTATTGGCCGAAATTATAAGCGTTGGCGTCGTTGGCGCTGAAATCGGTTGCGTAGATATACTGAGTGCTGCCGCTCCAGGTGCTCTTTTGGTACTCGATGGAGGGTTTCAGGGCCAAGGCGTCCGACGGGCAGATAAAGCTCGACGGGGCGGTATAGCCCTGCAGCACCATGACCCACATGCCTCCGATCGGGCAACGCCTCACATCCTGATCGGAGCGGAACCAGTCGGTCGCCGCTTCCTGGGCGTTCGTCGCAACCACCGGTGTCCAGCTTCCACCCACCTTTGGTGTAGCGGGAAAGTTCCAGTAGCCCTGCCACCCCTTCGCACCCATGGTCATCGGAAATGTCCCTTCATTAGCCTGCGCATAGGTTGCCATGGATTGGATGATCCCGCGGATATTGGCCATGCAGACGGCGCGGTTAGCCAGTTCCCGGGCCTTGGCCAAGGCGGGCAAGAGAATGCTCACGAGTATGGCGATGATTGAGATGACCACGAGCAGCTCGATCAGGGTAAAGGCGGAAGGTCTCCGGAGGCGGCTCGCCGCGGTGAGATGAAGGCGGAAGGGCGAAGGCGAGGCGCCACGCTTTTCAGTTTCCAGCCCGGCCAACTGCTTGCAGGTATGGACCACTACCGATCTCCGGCCGCCGTCCAAGTGTCGGAGCTCGTGTGCTTCCACCACGGAAACGCCGTCATCGGGAAGTAGATACTGCCGCCCCATAAGGCACCTCCTTTTTTAACGCCCCGCGAAAGACGGGCCCCGGATCACACGATCCGGTGCAAACCCGCATCCGTCGGGACGGCACTAACGAAGGTTTCAGTGTTCGGTTTTCAGTTTTTTCCTTTACGATTCCTTGACCTCTGACCCCTGTAACCTAGAAACCTAAAACACGTTTTTCATCGATTCACCGCGTTGAAACGCGGTGCTTATGATTCCTTATCTCACGGTCGCCACGGCGACCGTGAGCTTTCGTCCGTGGTTTTCGCCGCGGCACTGTGTTTCAGTCGCAGCGGCGGGTGGGACCCCGCCGGCTGCGCTGCCTCGTGCCTGTTGGGGCGAATCGTCCCCCTTCGCCTGTTCCCCGATTTCCCCTGCCCGCGGTTGACTGTCGGGATCGCGTGCGTTAGTCGTCGCGTGCGTGCCCTTTGTGGTGAAATCTCTCGCCACGCCCGGCGCTGGCCCCGTGGATTCGCCGGCAAACAAAGCCACGGTGGCCGGCTGAACGCGCGTTGGTCCGGTCCAAGGCTCCGTCCGCGCCGCGAACCAGTCGAAGAACATATTCAAATAGGAACCCGCGTCCGGGCGCTCCAGGACCGTCAGGGAGATATATTGGTAGCGCTGCAGTCCGGCGCTGTCGAAGGCACAGACGGAAACATCCTGGCCCGGCTGCAAGGCTTGTTCGCGCAGAGCACGCATAGCGCCGATCGCCACCGCGTCATCCAGGCACACCAGCGCTGTCGCTTGAAACTCACCGGTCTTAAGCAACCGCTTCATCACGTGGTAGGCGTGCGGTGTGGGATGTGTGTAAGCTTCCACCGGGCTGTCCCAAATCCGGCCTTCAACCTGGCGCAGTTTCTGCCAGAGGCGCCACTGCTCAAGACGCCTGGCCATCCGCGAAGAAACGGGCTGCGTGTTCAAACAGTCGATCCGGCGATGGCCTAATCCATAGAGATGTTCTCCCAGGAGTTGGATAAAATCGGCCGGGAGCAACTGCACCGAGGGAATGCCGGCGCCGCTTAAATCCTCTTCCAGCACCACCAAGTGTCGGGTGCGGGAAAATATTTTCATTACCGTTGGGGGTATCGGTTCCGTTCCCGGTTCCAGAAACACGCCGTCGAAGTTGGAAAGCGTTCGGGGAATAACCGGATCGTCCCAGTGCACGAAATCCACAGTTCGTACAAAGGTGTTCCGCTGCACGGCCGCGTGCTCAATAGCGTGCCGCCAAGCTTCAAAATAGGGCGAACTCCAGGCGGGGACCAGCAACGCCACGTTCAGCCGGCCGGAAATGGACGCATGCCGGTCGCTCAGTTCGAGTTTTCCGTGCGGTTTTCTGACCATTAGGCCCTTGCGGACTAAGTCCAACATGGCCAGCCGGGCCGTCGTCCGCGACACGCCAACTTCGGCGGCCAACTCTGGTTCCGTGGGCAGGCCGTTAGCCACGTAATCGCCCCGGCGAATACGCTCTTCGAGCATAGCGGCGATACGCGAGCGTTTCGTTGCGGCAGCGGTA
>JAKCCC010000027.1 GCA_021838985.1 Planctomycetota bacterium | reverse complement strand
GTGCAACCGAACATAACCAGCGAGGATGAACTCAAAGAGTTTGCCGCCGCCTGCGATGGCCAGTGGCTAACGGCCGGAGAAATGAACGACATCCAAACCCTGGTCGAAACCGATTTCGGTTTAGGCCCCGACGCCCATGCCTGCGACTTGAAGAGCAGCGTGTCCGCCACCGGCGCCACGCGAAGCTATTATCAAGCCGGCGAACCGGTGCCCGAGCTGCCCTGGTCGGCCCATGCGACGCCCGTGTCCGCCACCCCCTGAAACGCTGATTTCCGCACAATTACCATCCTCGAAAGGATCTGCGTCGAAGCCCGTGGTCACGGAAACCGGACTACGCCGCGGCCAAAGCGGCAAAAGCGACGGCGTGACGGGCCTGGTCATAATTGAAGGCCACCGCGTTGACCAACGCTGGAGGTAGCTTGTTCCACGGACTTTATTGCCGCCCGACGTTATGATGGCATAAGTTAAGATGGAACAATCCTAGCCCACCCCGGCTCGAAATCCCGCGACCGGGGGTGAGCATTCCGGCCAGCCGAAATGAGGAGGCCATGGCAGACAAAGCACAAATTCGGACTCGTATGCGCGCGGTTCTCGCCACCCTATCGCCGCAAGACCGCCACCAGCGCTCCCTGACGGTCTGCCAAAGGCTCGCGGAGACCCGGGAGTTTCGTGAGGCAAATGTTATTATGCTGTTTATCTCGATGGATAATGAGGTGGAAACATCCACCCTGGCCCTGCGGGCGTGGAAGGAAAACAAAGCGGTGGCCGTGCCACGGGTACAGTGGGAAGAGCGTCGTATTGAGCCGGTGGAGATCTCCAGCCTGCAGACCACGCCTAACCGGGTGGTTCCCGGCCTGCGCGACCCGACGCAGGGAACCGTGGTGCCGCTGGGTTGCATTGATCTGGTCGCGGTGCCGGGGTTGGCCTTTGATCGCCGCGGCTACCGCGTGGGACGGGGCAAAGGCTTCTACGATCGTTTTTTAGCACACCATGATTTCCGCGGCTTGCGGATCGCTCCGTGTTTTCATGAACAGATTCTAGATGAGCCTGTTCCCATCGAAGCGCACGATGTGCCCATGGATATGATGGTGACCGACCGGGAGATCGTGCTGTGCACACACCGGCGTGCCGCGACCGGGAACAGGGATACGTGAACGCCGTTTTACCAATAGCCTCGGATTTCAAGGGCGACAAAGGGCTGATTTGCCATCTGCGCCACCGGCGCCAGAGAGCGGATATCGAATCCACGCATGAATTCCTGGTTAAACGCATAACCTACCGCCACGCTGATATCCACCCACGGCTCGTGGATCACACGCAGGCCGGCTTCGAGGCGCGAAAATTGCATGAAGAGGCGGGTGTTGTCGGGATAGGCGTTCAGCTGAAAGCCTTCAAGGTAATTCTGGAAATCCCCAAACGCATACAGCCCGTGCACCACGCGGTAGCGAAGCATGGCCGAACCGTCAAACGGAACGTTGTAGGAAGCGTTCAGTCGCCAGCGTGGCAGAGGGCGCCATTGCAATGAATCGGTGGGAAAACCCGCCAGGCCGCAGAGCGCGTGCGAATGATATTGCCAGCCAAAGCCGGGAAGCGGAACGTCGGGCAACAGGGCGCTATGGCCGTTATAATCCAGGGTGATGTACAAGAATTCATGGGCGCTGAGGGTTCGCGTCAACTGCAGATGGCCCATGCCGTAAATGGCACGGGTGTCGCCGAAGGGACTGTTACCGGCATACCCCGCCCCGGCAATTGCCCCCAAGCGCCAGCCGTGCGAAGCCCATAACGGCGCTCCTAAAACCAGCGACTGGTCGGTCAACTGCGTTGGCAGCAACGGATCGTGTGTGCCCAAATCGATATACAGCACCCGATAACCGAGCGTGGGCGCGTACGTTTGGCGGTTCAGCCGGATGCGGCCATAGGAGTTATACCAGAATACATGCGCCGATTGGCCGTCATTGCGGATCCAGCCTTTGTTTTCTTCCAGGGGATGGTCCCACGTTTGCGCGATGGCGGCAGTTGACCACGGGTTCAGCGTTAAGAGAGGCGGAGCATCACCCCACAGTGGATCAACCCCTGCACCCAGAACGATCGGAAACAGCAGAGCGGCAACAAGCGTGCGTAGCGCTATCAACTGAGAACCTTCGTGGCCACTACAACTTCCGCTGCCGCTTGCGGCTCGACATCAGGCGGCATTGTACCACCGCTGGAAAGGATGACAACTGGACGGATGCCCGCCCGATCCGGTCGGGTGTATGACAGATTTGAATTCCGGGGATAGGATTGCCAACTGGCGGCGCTGTGGTATATGTGCAGGTGGTGCAGCGAGCCGCCGGGGAAGACGGAGCTTCGGTATGTTATGGTTAAGTCGGGGTGTCAGCCAATCTAATGCCGAGGAAGATTCAGCGGTAACCGCCGGCGGAATTCCGGTCGCGTCTCTGGCGGAGCCGGCCTTCTTAGCGGCTTACACCCACGATGCGACCGTGGTGCGTCTGCGGCTGGAACTCGAGCGGCTCAAACTGCTGCGCGGTTTTGATGAATTGCTGTGTCTGGAAGGACTGCACGGGGTGGAGCAGTTGCCGCACCAGATTGAGACGGTGCGCAAGGTGCTGCGTTATTTCCATGGACGGGTGCTGTTGGCCGATGAGGTCGGGCTGGGCAAAACGATCGAGGCCGCGTTGCTTCTGCGCGAGTATTTGTTACGCGGCCTGATCCGGCGGGTGCTGATTCTGACGCCAGCCCCTTTGACCGGCCAGTGGCGGGACGAATTATCCGGTAAATTCGGACTGGCCTTCGACCTGGCCCGCCCTGGCTGGGATAGTTCGGATTGGGCGAGTCGCCATTGCGTCATCGCCTCCCTGGCCCTGGCCAAGAGCCGCCGCCATTTCCAGGCCTGTTCGGCGTCGGGGTGGGACCTGGTGGTGGTCGATGAAGCCCATCACTGTAAGAATCGCACCACGCGGAACTGGCAGCTGGTGAACGCATTGAAACGCCGCCATATTTTTCTGCTCACGGCCACCCCGGTACAGAATAATCTGGTGGAGTTGTACAACCTTTTGACCCTCCTGGAACCGGGCCATTTGCACACCGAGGCGGACTTCAAGAAAAATTTCGTCACGCGCGGCAACCCCCGCGATCCGCGCAATCGTCGCGTACTGCGGGAGTTGCTCGGCCAGGTGATGATTCGTAACACCCGCGGCCTGGTCAATATTAAACTGCCGCGGCGTTATGCCCAGACCTACGCCCTGGAACCGGGGGCCGACGAGGCGCAACTGTATCACCACTTGGATTCGTATCTCCGCTGGCGCTGCCCGCCGCTGACGGACCAGGTTTCCAGCGACGCGGACGCGGCCGAGATTCCGGATGACGCCGAGACCGAAGACGCCGTGGAGTCCGGGCCGCTGGCGCGCCTCGCCGGGGGGCGGTTGCGGACGGCTAACGTTCCCCAGCCTGGTCTTTTCCAGGCCCCGCCGCGCGAAGATGCCCCGGTCCCGCCGGAGGCGCCGGAGCCCGCGCTACCAGCGGATCTTCCCTGGCTAAACCGTTTCCAGTTGAATTCGATTTTGATGGCGGCCGGCAGCCATCCGCGGGCCCTGCGCCCGATGCTGGAGCGCCTGGGGGTACAGGATTACCGCGCCGGTCCCCTGCTGGAGCTGGCACGCGGCCTGAAAGAATCCGCGAAAGAGAAGAAACTACTGCAACTGCTGGCCGGTGCCCATGGCGAAAAGGTCCTTATCTTCGCCAACTTCCGCGCCACCCTGGATCATCTGGCCGGCTTGCTGCAACGGCATGGAATAACCTTCGCACTATTTCACGGCAGCCAAAGCCAACTGGAAAAGGAAATGGCGATAGACCAGTTCAAACACGCGGCGCCGGTGCTGCTCTGCTCCGACTCCGGCGGAGAGGGCTTCAATCTTCAATTCTGCAATACGCTGATTAATTTCGATTTGCCGTGGAATCCGATGCGCATTGAGCAGCGTGTGGGCCGCATCCATCGTATCGGGCAGACCCGCGAAGTTTTCGTGTTCAATCTTTGCACCCGCGGCTCCCTGGAGGAAAAAATCCTCGGGGTGCTCAACGACAAGCTGCGCATGTTTGAGCTGGTGGTCGGCGAAGTCGGTTCCATCCTGGGCAATATTGAAAAAGGCGAAGAGTTTGAATCGCTGGTGCTTAGCCTGTGGCTTAAATCACGCCGCCACGAAGAACTGGACGCGGCCTTTGAAAACCTTGGCGCCAGCCTGCTGGAGGCGCAGGCGCAATATCTGCAGACCCGGCAGCTGGATGAGGCCCTTTTCGGCGAGGATTACGCATGAGCAACCCCATCGAGCAACGGATGCGGGATTTTGCGGTGGCACTGCTGGAGCACGCCGGCTGCCTGGTGGAATGGCCGGAGCATCAGCCGCGGGGTTTTGCCGTACTTTCGCCCCTCGCGGCGGCGGCGCTGGAATCCCCGCCGACCACCGAACTTTCCACGGCGGCTGAGCAAAATGGCCTGGCGGTTAGCCTGGGATCGTCTTTTCTGGAACGGGCCGAAGGCATGCTGCCGCCACAGACTTCCGTTTTGCCGCTGCGAATTGATACGTTGTATCTTAAAAAGTCGGCGCTGGATGAACCGGTCGCTCGGACATTTGCTTTTCCTAATGCGCGGATTCGGGTGGCCGGGGCGTTGCCGCAACGGGTCGAATATCACTTTTGGCACTTTGCCGTTGCGCTGAAGTCCGATGAGCACTTTGAGACGCTGCTGGAGGTAGCGCTTAATGCGCGCACCGGGGCGGTGCTGACTTTGCCGGATCCGCTGCACAACATCGACGCCCGCGCGGCCAATCTGGAGGCCGCCGCGGTGGATATGCGCCCCGCCGTACGCGCCGCCGCGGTGCAGCTGGAAGCCCGCGCGGCTGATTTCATCCAGCGGCTGGAAGCGCGCCTGGCCCGCGACCAGCAACGGTTGCGGAGTTACTATGCCGCCCTGCTGGATGATGCCGACGGTCGCCTCCCCCGCACCGAGATCGAAGCGGAGCAGCGCGCGGCTCACCGGCGGGCCGTACAGCTGGAATTGGCCAGAAAAACGGAGGAACTTCGTGAACGTTACACCTTGCGGCCCACGCTGCGCCCGGTGGCGCTGGTGCGGCTTGAGGCGCCCGCGTTGGCGGTGACGCTGCAAGTGCACCGGCGCGATGGCGAAGCAACGATCCGTGTATTTTGGAACGCCCTGTCCAAGAGCCTTGAGCCTCTGGCCTGCGGAGGTTGCGGCGAGACCATATATTGCGTTTATTTCGATGATAATTTCATGCCCCAATGCGCCCGCTGTGCCGCGGCGTAGGTCGCGCCGTAAGGACCGGGTTCCGCCCCCTTTGGTATGGGACGACTTTTCAAACGCCCGTTAAATTCGACTTTTGCCGTTTCTGGAAACACCAACAAGCAATATTTCACGGGTTCTTTAAGATCACGTGGAGTTTTTGCGCACCCGCAGAACATACGGAGGGGTGATGCCATTTTCATCATCGGCGGGCGGCTGCGGTGGTCATGGACGGCTGCCCGCACCGTGGCCAGGTTGAAGCCGCGGTTTTCGATTCAGGCGCCGATTTTCTCCTGCAAAAACGCCCGGACCTGCCCGATCGGCAGGCGCTCCTGCTGGAGGGTGTCGCGATACCGCACGGTCAGGGTTTGATCGGAGAGGGTCTGGGTATCAACGGTAAAGCAATAGGGCGTGCCGGCCTCATCCATCCGCGCATAGCGCTTGCCGATATTCTGCTTGACATCGCACTGGACGTTCCAGGTGGCGCGGAGGTCGTGATAGAGCTTTTCGGCGATTTCGGGCATCCCCTCCTTGTCCACCAGAGGGAATATTGCCGCCTTAATCGGCGCCATCCGGGGATGGAATTTCATCACGACGCCGCTGGGCCGGCCGGGATCATCCGTGTACGCCTCGCAGAGCAAGGCCAATACGCCGCGGTCCGCTCCGGCCGAAGGCTCGATCACGTGGGGAAAGTAGCGTTCGTTGCGCTCCTGGTCAAAATATTTCAGTTTCTCGCCGAGACCGCAGGCTTGGGCGTGCTGACGAAGATCAAAATCGGTGCGGTGCGCGACACCCTCCAATTCGCCGAAGCCAGGCTCGGTGAAAGGAAACTTGTATTCAATGTCACTGGTGCCCGCTCCTTCTTTGGCGTAATGGGCCAGTTCCTCACGGGAGTGTTCCCGCAACCGCAGGTTGGCGCTGGTTAAACCGATGGACTGCCACCATTGAAAGCGGCTGTCGCGCCAGAACTGATACCACTGGGCGGCGCTGGCGGGATGGATAAAATATTCGATCTCCATCTGTTCAAACTCGCGCGAGCGGAAGGTAAAGTTGCGTGGTGTAACCTCGTTGCGGAAGGCTTTGCCGATCTGGGCGATGCCGAACGGGATTTTCACCCGGGTGGTGTCGGTGACATTGCGGAAATTAGCGAAAATTCCCTGGGCGGTTTCCGGCCGCAGATAGGTCATGGCGTCGTCGTTGCGCACGGCGCCGACGAAGGTTTGAAACATCAAATTGAATTGGCGCGGCTCCGTCAGCACGCCGCCGCATTCCGGGCAGGGCGTGTGCGGCGCGTTGGCGCCGCCTGGCTCGGTGGCGACAGAATGCAGCATTTGCTCCAACGAAACGACGACCTCCCCCGCGCCCCTGGTCCCAGCGGCGTCCGCGACCGGCAACGGTGCAACGGTCCGGCGCACCAGGGCCAGACCAGGCGCCATTTTCTTACCCTTCGTCATCGCCCATTGCGCGGCCGACCGGGCCTGAAAGCTAAAGCCAGTCCCGGCCGGGGTAAGGCATTTTTCCGCCAGCGCCAGGACCCAAGGCGCGGCCCGCAGCAAGTCCCAGACCTGGTCCGCGCGAAACAACTTTTTGCAGTGCTTGCACATCACCATGGGGTCATTAAACCCGGTGGCATGGCCGGAAGCCTCCCACACGCGGCGGTTCATAATGATGCTGCAGTCCACCCCGACCACTTCCACAGGCTGGCCGTCCGGCCCGACCGGGGGACATCGCACCAGATCGCGCCACCAGGCGTCTTTTAGGTTGCGCTTCAGCTCCACACCCAGCGGCCCGTAATCCCAGAATCCATTGATCCCGCCATACAGCTCCGAGGATTGGAAGATAAAGCCGCGCCGCCGGCACAAAGCCACCAGCTTCTCCATCTTGGCAGCGGTGGCTGGGACGATATCGGGCATGGGTTTATTCCTTTACGAGAGCGTTCAGCGATTAGCTTCCAGCCTTCGGCTTGAGACTGTACGCTTTTCCGCGTTGGCCCGTTCAGCGACCCGACGCTGGTTAAACGGAGGCGTTATGATAGTTGGATTGTGAAGATATTGCCACGCGGCGCCTGGTCGTGGACCGTGCCCCACGGTGGCAAGGGGATATCCTAGGCTGGTGGTGGAACGCTGCGCAGACGGATGATAGCTGAACGCTGAAAACAAAAGAAGTAACCGTTCGCCGGCTTAAACCCTGCCCCATCTCGTGAATGGTTACCCAAAAAAGCATGGCCGGAAGGGGAGCTGCCATCCACAACCGGCCACGCAAGGGGCAAGATGGTTCGTTCTCGGGCCACCGCCGGTCCGCAGTCGCCCTTTTCTCCCCCCACTTAACATTCTTGCACAATGGAGAAACAATCCAATCGGGGGCATGCTGAAATGGAGGTCGGGAAAACTCCCCAATTGCGGTTCAGTAATTCCTATGCCCCACGGATGCCACGGAGCAGCGCCGTGACCTTGGCGCAAATCTCCGCGTATTCCTGGGCCGGGTCGCTGTCCGCCACGATGCCCGCCCCGCCGTAAAGTGTCAGCCGGCCCGCGCGCAGATGAGCGGTGCGAATAGCGATGTTAAGCATTCCCTCCGCCGGGACGCGGCCCGCTCCAATCCATCCGATATGCCCGCAATAGATGCCCCGCGGCGCTTCTTCCAATTCGCCAATGATCTGCATCGCCCGGATTTTGGGTACGCCGCTGATTGAACCGCCGGGGCATAGCGCGGCCACGATACGGCTCCACGAAGCCTTCTCCGGCGGCAGGCCGCCGTGAATTTCCGCGACGGTATGCCAAACTGTCGGAAGCATTTCCAATTGCCGCCGCGCCGCGATGCGCACCCCGCGCGGGACCGCTTCGATAGATGCCGTGGCGGATGGCACGCCGAGCGCCGGTCCGGTTCCCCGACCGCCCGGCCGGCAAATTCGACCCAGATCATTCCGGAGCAGGTCGATTATCATCGCCAACTCGGCCTGATCCTTGCCACTGTCCCATAGGGCCCGGGCGGCAGCCTGATCCGCGGCGGGATCTGTAGGCAGGCGCGGCCGGGTGCCTTTGATGGGTCGGGTGGCCAGCCAAGTCCCGCGGCGGTGCAGGAAAAGCTCCGGAGAAATCGAAACGACCGCTTCATCCCCCCAGCGCAGCAACGCCGCATACCGGGCGGGATTCGTCCGGCATAATCTCCGATAAATCCGGCCGGCGCCTTCGGCGGTCTGAAACACCCAGGGTGCGGCCAGGTTAGCTTGATAGATGTCGCCGGCGCCGATGTAGTTCAAGGCCCGCCGCACCATCGCCTGATACCGTTCCGATGCCGGACTTTCCAACACGGTGGCAAGCGCGGGAGAGTCGGCCGCGGCGGCGCCGGCGGCAGCGCGAACCCAATGCTCCATTGCGTCAAGCTGGCGCCGGACCGCGCGGCGCGAAAGCTCCCCGTTCACACAACACAAGGTCCACCGGTCGGTCGATCCGTGCCGCAGATAATATTCCTGGAATAACTGCCAGCGCAGCAGCGACGCCGGGGCGGCCACGTCGGCGAACAGGCCCGGCAACTCCAGCATGGTTCCGGCGTCGTAGCTGATGAAGCCGATCCAACCGATGGGCGCGGACGATGGACCGGAGGCCTCCGCACCGCAGCGCCCAGCGGCGTCAGTGACAGCCGGGCCACGGAAGGCAATGGCGTCCAGCACCTGCTGCCAGCGGTCCAGTGTTGTCGGCCAGGTCACGGGATGCCGCGGCAATTCAACCCCTAGGGCCGAAGTGAACGGCGGCACGCTGGCAAGCGTGAGGCGACACGTTTCGCCGCAGCGCACCGCTTCGAACGTCAACCCGGGACGCCGCCCCAACACGCTAAACCCCGCTCCGATGGCCGTATGCAGCAGGGCGAAGTCTCCGCCCGGCGCCTCCGCCGCGGCGGACAGGTCCAGCACGCTGGCCGGTGCGGTAATCGTTCGGCTATGGACGCGCAGCGCTAACACCATCTTCCGTCACGCCAGAAACACCAGCCACACCAGCAGCAGAATCGGCAGCAGCACCGGCAAGGCGTATTTGACGACATACGCGAGCAACCCGGGGCACTGCAGGCCCGCCTGTTCCGCGAGGCTTTTGATGATCAGATTCGGGCCGTTTCCGATCCAGGTCATAGCGCCAAAGAACACCGCGCCCAGTGCAATCGCCAGCAGATAAACACTTTGCGGCGGTGTCGTCAATACAGCGGCAATACCCTGGCCTGGCAACCGAACCGGACTGGCGGGCGGCGGCGGGAAAATCGCCCGGTCGGACCCGACACCCCCCGGAGGCCGCCCCAGGCGAGAACGCTGGGCAACGGATTGAAGTTGACGCCACGCCCCCTTCGCGTGCCGCAGTTCAGCCACCCCTGGCGAGTTCAGGGCCGCGGCCCCACTTTCATTGTCCACCGTCCTAAGACTTGCCGGGGACGGCGCCTGCGGGAACGCCGGAGCTGTTCCAGCAAGCGGCGCGACACGGCTCCGCACCGCGGCCAGATAGGCCGGCGCATTATCCAGCACGCTGGACAACGCACCGGTCAGAAAATAGCAGCGGCCAGGCGTGGAGGTAAGGCGGCGCCAACGTGGTGAACCGGCGCTGTGCGCGAGCATATTCAGCACGGGTGTGATGGTTAAAAAAATGCCGAGGAACAGCACGCCCATTTCCCAGAGAGGGCGGAAAGAGAATCGGTGCTCATGGTGAATGGGTTCCGGCGTAACCCACCACGATGCTCCCGCAGCCAGAATCATGAGCAGTTCGCGCCACGGTGATGCCAGCAACAGGCTGGCCAATACCACGAGGATGAAGAGGATCTGCCCCAGACCCTCCACCGCGAGAACAGCCCGAACCGGCTCGACTGGGGAAGCGCTGCCCTCCTGGCGGCGCAGGCAACGACAATCCCAGAGATAGAAAACCGCCAGCAAGCACAGCACCGCTAATAGCCACGCACCGACCGCGTGCCGCAGCATCCACCAAAACGGCACACCCTGCAGATAGCCCAGAAGTAACGGCGGATCTCCCAGCGGCGTAAGCGCCCCGCCAACGTTCGCCACCAGAAAAACAAAGAAAACGACATGAAACGGTCGCAGTCGCCCCTGATTCATCCGCAAATAGGGTCGAATCAGCACGAGCGCCGCGCCAGTCGTTCCCAGCACATTGGCCAGCAGCGATCCAACCGCTAGCAGCAATAAATTGGCCACGGGGGTGGCCGGCGAAGCAATGCGCACGACCAGGCCGGAAGAAATAATAAAGAGCGCACCGACCAGACTCATGAATTGCAGGTATAGAAGCACACTGCCCGCCACCTCGACTGCGGCGTGGAAACGGAGGCTATAGGCAATGGCTGCGGCCAACCCCAAGCCTACCGCGATGAAGCCATAGAAGCGGTCCCAGAGGCGCGCTGCCGCGATCGGCAGCAGGGCGATGGTCAGTAACAGCACGGCAAAAGGCGCCGCCCAGAACAGGCCCACATCCGGCCTCGTGCCGGCGATCTCCCGCCTCGCCGCCAGATGGGTCAGCACCGCGACGGCCAGGAACGCCCCGGTGGCCACAACCAACACCCATCGCACCGGCCGCCGGTGGTAGGCACCCACCTGGGTCTCGGCGTCCGGCCCGCTGGCGCGGGCCGGATAACCCCAGTGGAATGTGCCCCAGCAGGGATGGGATGGCGAACTTCGCATGGCGCTATCATGCCGGAATTCCAGCCCAG
>JAKCCC010000026.1 GCA_021838985.1 Planctomycetota bacterium | reverse complement strand
GGCCCGCCCGCGCGGGCGGCACCCCAACGGCGCCGGTCGCGACGGCAGCGACGGGCGGAATCGCGCGGGTTGCCAACGCGCTGCCGGAACCGCGCGTCAGTGGTATTTCTGCAGCGCCGCGGGCACGAACCAATCTCCTTCCGAGACGCCAAACAATTTATACGGCCTGGTGTTGCGAAAACGCGGCGCGATAAAGTCCAACTGATCGCTGGTGAAAAGGAACGTATAAGGCTGCTGGCGATAAATAATCGCCTGCAACCGATGCCAGATTTTCATCCGCCGGGCGGTATTCATTTCCCGGCGGCCCCGCGTGATTAACTTATCCGCCTGCCGGTTGTTGAACCCGATAAAATTACTGCCCCGATCTTTGATGCTCGCGGAATCCCAGATTTGGTATGGGTCGCCTTCGATACCGCCGGTCCAGCCCAGCAGCACGGCATGGAATCGCCGCTGATCGATCCGCTGCAGCAGCACGGACCATTCATAGGGTTCCAGGTTCATGGCGATGCCCGCCCGCGCCAATTGCTGTTTGATGTACACGGCGATACGGGTCAGCAACACGTCGCCGGCACGCAGCATCAAGTGGAATTTAAACGGCTGCCCGCCCCGGTGCAAAATGCCATCGCCGCCCATTTTCCAGCCGGCCCGGCGCAGCAGCTGTTCCGCCGCATGCGGCGCGTAGGGCAGCGGCTGGATGTGGGGATTGTTTTGCGGCGACAACGGATTGAACGGTCCGGTCATGGGCCGGGCCAGGCCGTGCAGGAAAGTTTTGATGATCGCGGCGCGATCAATGAGCATGGTCAGCGCCGTGCGCGTGCGGCGGTCGTGAAACATCGGTTCACGCAGATTCCAGCCGATATACAGATATCCCGCGGTGGGGGGCAGGAATTTGTAGCAGATATATTTTTTGCTAAAGCCAGGCTGGCCGGTGTAATGAATCCATTGGTCGGGGGTTGGGGCGTCTTCATCAATCTGGCCGTTTAGAAATTCCTGCAGGGCCGCCTGGCTGTTGGAGATAAACCGGAACACGATGCGGTTGAAGGTGGGATAAGGCCCCCAGTACCGCGGGTTACGCAGCAGGACCAGCTGCTGGCCGCGATGCCACGCCCCCAACACGTACGGGCCGGAGCCGACCAGTCGTGCCCCATGCTGGTTAAAGTCCGCGCCGTTTTTAAAATGGTACACGCGTTCTGGAATAATCGTAATTCCGCCCACCTCTTCCAGGGCCTTGAAGTAGGGATGGCGAAACCTGAAGGTGACGGCGCGCCGGCCGGTGGCGCGGCAGGATTTCACATCACTTAGGTAGCCGCGCAGCGGCGCCGCATCCACTTGGGGATTCATCACGGTATGGAAACTGAAAACCACATCCCGGGCCAGCACCGGCCGGCCGTCGCTGAAGCAGGCCTTCCGGCGGAGATGGAAGATGATGGTCAGGCCGTCGGGGGATATTTTGTAGCTGCGGGCCAGCCAGGGCTGCCATTGCAACGTTTTGGGATTGCGGGTGATCAGACTTTCCAACACCCAGTTCTGCACCTCATAGCCAACTTCATCCTGGGTGATGAACGGCGCGATTTTTTTCGGCTCGCTGGCCAGGTTCAGCACCAACCAGTCCCCGGGCGAATAGTCCGGATACGCATAAGGATTGTGCGGAGGCAGCGGCGGCTGTGGATAACACACGTAGCGCCAGCCATTGGCCAGCGTGGTGCGGATGGGGCCGCCGGCGGCCGCGGCGCTGTCCGGGGCGGGGCCGGCGCGTGGCGCCGCGACGCCATTTTTCGGCAACTGTTGCAGAAGCTGGATTTCCCGCAGTTGCTGCTGGCCGATCTGCTGGACACGGTGGCTTAGCCGCAGAATCTGCCGACCTTCGTAATTGAACTGCGCCAGGGCCAGCACGACCACCGTGATCACCACCAACAGCAGCACCGTGAAAAAGAAATCCTTGAGCGTAAAGCGATTATTCATACTTTAGGTATTGTCATGGCCGCGTCCCCTGGCGCCAAGGGAGGCGAAACACGGCGGAATTCGTGTTCAAATCAGTGGAAAATCTGCGCGCTGCGCGAAGAAATACGGAGATTGTGAGCCAAGAGTAACCATGGATTACCCGGCGCGACAAGGCTGCAACCCCAACCAATCGACAGATTACCCAGCGCCGCCCGGTCGCCGCGGCGCCTAAACTACCCGGTGTGGTTGGAATTGTTACGAGCACCCCGGCGCTGAAATACCCGGGTTAGCACCTCACCGCAAAAATCTTGCGCAGTTGGCGCAGGAGTTTTTCGAGCACGGTGCTTTCGCTCATGGTTCATGCCGATGGGGTGGCCCTTTCAAAAGGGTCGGTGTTGACTTTTTGTTCTTGGCTCCGGCCCCGGCGGGTTCGGGTTCAGTTCCCGTCGCAACAACCGGTAGTAAGTGGGGCCAGCAGGCCGGGGAGAGGCGAACATATTCCGGCGGACCCACCGCAGGTTGCCGATTTCCACGGCCGCGCCGAGCCGCCGTGCCACCTGGAAATACCTGGCTGAATTTTCTTCAAAGCCGTGGAAGTCGAAGGCCACCGGGCAAAGTGGCGCCGTCGCGGCAAGCATTCGCGCCCGCTCCGCGTGCTCCCGGACATCCGAACTGGCCACATCGTAGGTGCGATTGACGTCGATGAATTGGGCCAACCAGGGATGCCCCGCGCAGCCAAGGTGGCAAGCGTCAGGTTTGAATCGCCGCATCAGCCGGTAAAAGAGTTTGTATAGATGGTACATGTAGTTTTCCTCGCCGCGCCACCGTGGATCATGGACCGGCATATCGGCATGGACTTTGTCCGCCTGGAAATCCGTTTTGACGCCGTCGAGATCGTAGCAGCCGGGGGCGGATGAAAACAGGGTGCGAAACAGCGGCGCCAGATATTCCTGTTGCGTGCGAGGATGCGAGTAATCCCGCATGCGCCGGCCGTGGCGGTTGCGTTTCCCCCGCGCGATGAGATGGTCCGCGGCGACGGGCATATCATCCGCAAGTTCGGCCCAGTTCCACCATACGATTACCTTCATTCCGCGGGCGTGAATTTCGTCAACCAGACCGCGAAAATTGGGAAAACGTTGCGGATGAGGCTCCCACTGGCCGCGCGCCACTTCCCAGCCTTCATCCAGCAGAATGGTGCGAAACGGCAGCTTTTCCCGTTCCATCACCGCCAGGGCGGCGCGGACAAACGCCTCCGTCAATGTAGCGGTGGCCGTTTGCACTGCCGGTTCCTGCAGATTGAGTTCGGCCGGTACCGCCGCCTTGGCCGCATACGTCTGATCGATCCAGGTGCAGTATAAGGGCTGGGTATGCCAGGCGTGGCGCCTCTTGCGGCGCGGAGCGGGAACCAACCCGGCGCGCGCCAGCAGGCGCGTGTAACGACCAAGGGTTTCGTACACCGTGCGCGCACGGTCCAGAAACAGGCCGAACCGCGGGGATTGAAATCTTTCGCCGGCCCGTAGCGACTGGCCATACCCCGCCGGGCCGTAATCCAAATACCAGTGCCGCACACGGTACTGCCGCACGTCCAGATACATGCCGAAGGCCCGCGGCAGATCCAATGCTCCGAAGAACAGGTGCAGGTCATCTTTGCGAAACACGAACAGCGTCGGATGCGGGGCAAACTGCCAGTCGCCGGAGTAGGTGTCGGTGGTGCAGCCATCGCCACCTAAGTTCAGTTCCGGCCAGGTGCGGGGCGTGAAGTGGCGGTTGCGGAAATTAACCACATCATAGAGATTCAGGCCCGTATCCGGCGGCGCAACTTCCAGCCGATTGAGTTCACACGGCCCAACCACGGTAAACTCCGACTGCAGCTCCAGATAATCCGGCCGGGCGCGGAGATACAATCGGGCATCGGTTACACCGGCCGCTTCAAAGGCCGCCTGGGCCACCGCCCCCCGCCGCGTTATGCCGCGGCAGTCCCACGCCACGGCTTGCCCATTCAGGACCGGCCGCAGCCAACCCAGCGCCGGCGAGAGCACCAGCGTTTCCTTCCACGTGGTCGCGATTTCGAGCTGGCCAGACTGCTCCCCCCACAGCACGGTCAGACCGCCCACCCGCCAACGCTTCTCGCTTTTCACAAAAATCGCCTCCGTACAACCGACCTGTTTTCGGTGGCCAGACTTATACCGCACACGGCTATGAATGATCCATTCCAGAGGCCAGGCCAGCGTGCCTCTGGCCCGGAAAAGCGGCGGGACGCCGCTTCTACTTTCAGCTGGCCCAGAAAAGCGACGGGACGCTGCTTCTACTTTGGCGAACGGTACGTCGCAATAAGAGCCGTGCGCAGTATACCTTTCCGACGCTGCTTACACCGCCTTCAACATGGCGCGCCCATAGTGGTGCAGATACGTCTGAGGCTTGCCACCCTCGCTGCGGATGCGTTCCTCGAATGGCGAATCAAAGGTAGTCCCCCACCGACCGTAACCCACGCGGCATTTCGTCGCGATTAATCCTCGCCAATGCCTGGTAAAGGCGGCGGGCTTCGGCCGAGAATTGGCGCATGGGATACGCCAGCAGCGCCTGGGCCAACAGTTTGGGATCATCGGTGGCGATAGCGTCGCCCAGCATGGTTTGATGCATGGCCAAGCCGCTGATCAGGCCGTGGACTATCTCGGGAACCCGGTAACGCCCGGCCGGACGGATGGCGCCCTTTTCGATGATCAGCGAATATTCCAGGACGGTGCGATTGAGGAAGCCATCGACCGCGCCGTGGTTGGGGCGGCTCGCGACGATCTTCACAGTTTCGCCGGCCCGGCCGCGGAGAATTTCGACGAAAATATCGTGCTGAGTTTTGCGGGCCCAGAAGTTCGCAGGGGCCTGCCAGCCCCTATCCCAAAAGGTCTGATTCAAATCCGTCTCCAGCAACGCCTGGAATTTCCGGTCGGATTCAGCACGGTTCCGCGCGGCTTGCTTTACCTGCGCCTGAACCTGGCCGGGGCTGGAAGTTCCGGCTTCCCGACCGGCCCGCTGGCACCATTCGTCGTAGGCGAGATGGGCCATGCCATCGCCCTCGGTGGAAAAAATCAGCACCCCCAGCGCGCGGTAAAATCGCACCAAACTGGTCACGCTGCGAATGATTGATTTCCTTACCGCCGGCGGCAGATGTTTTTGCAGCGGAGGCATTTCCCATTTTCCGGCCAGCCGGCGATCCAGCGCAGCGAAGAGATCGCGGCCACGGAAGGCGCCTTTCGTGATAAAACTCAAATGGTTGACGCCCGCGGCCTCAACGTCAAAATCCCGGCCTGGCTCATCCTTGCCGGTGAGAATGCGGTTCAAGTCCCATGCGTGGTTGGTGTAGCCAGCGCACACCCCCAAGGCCTGGATTTTACTGTGCTGGTTGATCATGCCGCTATGCACGGCAACGGGGTTGGCGAAATCCACCAGCCACGCGCCGGGGCTGTAGCGCTCCATTTTCCGGGCGAGGTTAAGCAGAATCGGGCCGCCCTTGATGGCCAGGAAAGCCCCATTAGGCGAGAGGTTATCCGACGCGAAAAAACCGTGCTCCCGGCTGGCGAGCGCGCCAAGCTGGTAGCTCTTCTGCGAACCGGCCATCAGGATCACCCCCACCATGTCGGCCCCTTCCAGGGCCGCTTCCAGCGTTGTACCGCTGGTGATTTTGCAGCCCACCCGGCCATATTCGGGCGTTTTCCGGAGCATTTGCGCCACGGCCCGCGCCCGGGGGGCGTTCAGATCGTATAGATTAATCTCTCCCCCGCTGAACAGGCCGGGATAACTGAACGCTTCCCGCAGAATACCCACCAGGCGACTGGCCCCACCGCCAACAAAAACCGCTTTCATAGTTGGTTATCCTTTTCCCAATTTATCCTAAGGCCGGCCTTTCCGCCGCTGCGCAGTCTACATCCCGGACGCTTTTTGCGCCGCATCCACGTAGTACCGATAGTCGTCAAAAGAAATATCAGAGGAAACGGAATGGTCAATGGCCGGCAAAAACCCGCCTTCCTCGATCAACGGCTGGAGGCGGAGGAACTCCGCATTCTCTGGCACAAACCGGCAGGTCCGGCATGGGACGGCGCGCAGAGGTATGGGCGCCAACCGGAAGCTTTATATATTCGGGAAGTCATGGTGCAGCTGCTTCAGCGCGGCTTTCCCGTGCGATCCCTGGTGGTCAGCCGCCTATTTATCTTCATGTCACAGCGACCCTGGCCTCTCGGCCACGGCCAATGACCGCATCGGCGACAATAATCCTCGCGCCGCGGGTTCCCCGTCAAATTCCTGGCGCTCTTTGCGCCTTGAGGGTGCAATGCTCGTCGCTCATCCGTAGTGGAATGCAACGCCCGGGGCCAAGAATGTCCGTCAGGGCGCGGCGCAGAATGACCATCAGGAGAACCGGCGGGTTTGGTGTAAAGATCGTCCTTCGGGCAATAAGCCGGTCACTTACGAGGGCGGGGTATGAAAAGCGGCGTGCCACCTGCTATATTATTATGGACGGAGCGCCCAGTGTAGGTGTACTGTGACCCATACCAATGTGGCCCTGCCCCCCCCGCGGCTTCCGGTCGTTCCGATCGATTATGGCGAGCCTTTTCCCATCGTCTTTTCGCAACAGCAACAATCCAGCCATCTTGACCTGGTCGCCGACATCCGCTTTCGCATGTTTTTCCTTCGCTACGCCAGGGTGGGCGCCGAATGGAGCACGGCTGGCACTCCCCGCACTGACGGCTTTCACCATTTGCATTTGGTCTGTGGCGGCGGCGCCGAGGTAAAATGGAACCATAGCCACCTGATCCTGCGGCCGGATCGCGCATACTGGTTTCCGGCCCATGTGCCCGTTCACGCGCTATGCCGTGACAGCTACGAACATTACTGGCTGGTCTTTCGCTGTGAATGGCCTGTCGGCGTCGACCTCTTCTGGCAATGGCGCACCCCGCTGTGTTTGGGTTGCTGGAACCCGAAGGAATATGTGGGTAAGTGGAAACACCGGCCTCTCTCTCTGCGAGAGTGTTGGAGGGTGCAGGGCCTGCTGCAGCAATTGTTCACCCATTCGTTCGACGCGTTCGAGGCGGTCATACAGCGACAGCACAATCTTCAGGTGAAGTTCCCGCAGGTACTTGAGTTGGTCGACAAGCGCCCGGACGCCAGCCTTCGCGTACGGGATCTGGCTAGGGCTCAAGCCATGACGCCGAACGTCTTCGCGCGTTCTTTCCGTGAACATTTTGGGATCAGTCCGAAAGAGTACTTGAATCGCCGGCTCAATCAGGAAGCCTGCCAGATGCTCCTGACCACGGATCTTCCCCTCAAGCAGATCGCTCGCCGACTCCATTTTGCCGACAAGTTCTACTTCAGCCGATTCTTTAAGAGAAGGAACCACGTTCCCCCAGCGGGTTATCGGCGGCGTATCCGGCACGGCTCGAGAGAACGGAGACAATCCGCGGCCTGACTAAGCGATCTGGCGCAGGTTCGGAAAACTTTCTTAGGCGCATGAGAGGGTGGTCAGGAAGCACCGATGGGATTCAACGAAGCGCCTGTTTTACGACGCTCATGACGGCCAGGTCCGGTTCGTACACCGTCCCATCCTGGTAGCAGAGAAGGTTGATCGTGGCCGTTCCCCCTGCCAATTGAAAGCTGCGGACGTAGTCGCCGACGGACTCCGCCGGAGGCGCCGACCAATCCCGGTCGCGGGCCAGCGCATCCATTACCCATTGACCGCAACTGGGCCAGAGTACATGCGGGTGCCAATCGAGGAAGCTGTACCATGGCAACCCGGCTGGGGTCAGCAGGCCGCGTGGTCGATAATTCAGGCGGCACAGCTCGCCCGCCCAAAAGTCCTGGCAGGACGTGTAGCATTCGTGATTTTCAACGCCGCTGTTGTAGCAGACAAGCCGTTGCGGATAACCGGCCTTGGCGGCGGCGGTCATGCGCGGCCAGGGAACGGCCCCGCGCCGGAGTAGACCATAACCCGCATCAAACCAGAAAGCCGTCACTTTATAACCGTAATGCTCCCCCATCCACCCGACGACGCGACAATAATTGTCGTAAAAACGCGCCTGATCTTTTTCCAGTGAGCCGACCGCCGCTTGCCACGCGGGATCCTGAGCCGGGCCATCCGTACCGTGATGATAGTACACAATCAAGCGGATACCGGCCTTTGCCAGGTGGTCGGCAATCTCCATCAGTAGGTCCCGCTCACAGGTGCGCCCCGGAAGGATGCGATCAACTTCCGGGTTCGGCCCGGGCAGGTAATGCCGGGAATGGGTTGCTGTAAACAACACGTGGCCGGCGCCAGCGTCAACCGCCTGCTGGACGAAAGCCGCAACGTCGAACGATTCTACGGCCTTGCGGTACGGCTGCCGTGGACCGACGCGGGGCATTGTGTCGGTTGTCCAGTGAAAACCGATGCCATAACCCGTGCGCTGAAGCGGAGTAAAGTCCGCTCTTTGATAACCATTGCTCAAGCAGTCACATTCATTCTTACTCATAACCAAAACTTTTCACCGTCCTGTGTGCTTGAGATCGGTATCCATCGGCGCGAATCGCAGGACGCCCCAGCGGGTGGGGTTGGACCAATCATCACCGCCGCCGTTCCAAGTATGCCCGCCGGCCTGTAGATCGAAACCCCAGCCCGCCCCGGGGTGGGGCTGGCGGCCAAAATAGCTCCAGGGAACCATCGCTTCCAGCGACCATCCATTGTGGCCTTGTTGTGCCGCAACCTTCGCCCCGGGAATGAGCCCGCCCATGCCTACGCCGCTGGCTGTTCGCATACCAAGGTTCACCGCCTCCGGAGGACCATGGCCATCCGTGACCGGCGCCAGTCCGATCTGGAAATGGTTTTGATCCATCCACGGATTTCGCCGGAGGGTGGCTATGTAAAGGCGTACACAATCGCCACGCCAAATCCACCAATGGTTTGCATCGTTGTGCATCGGCTCAGGGGTGCTGACCCATACCGCCAACAATAAGCCTTGGGCGTTGTAGCCCACCGCGAAGCGGCTGGAATTCCGCTGGAGCGATCGTTGTCGATTGCCCTGGCCGACACCAGCGAATCCCATCGTCCGCGCGGCAAACCGTCCGTGAGTGCCGATGTGATAGGGCAGCATGCCCCATTGGGCGGTATTTCCATCGATAGGCGCCGCAGGTTTAAACGTGCACAGCGCCGTTTTCGGCGTGGGTTGAGGACGCAGAGTGACCGGCAAATGGCTTAACCTGGGCAAAGAGGCGACCGGTACATACACAAAAAGTGGATCCTCCCCCGGCCGTACCTGCCAACTATTGAAAGCATGGCGCAGGCGGTCACTTCCGAGCGGTTCACCCCACAGGTCTTCAGCCAAGATCGGTTTCGCCGGCAGGCTGACCCAGCGCGTTTAGTGCTTGATCATGGGCGTATCGCTCCAGATCGTCAGCAGCGCCGCGTGGTTCACCCACGGGGTGCGCCACGCCCAGATGTGACGGAACGGAGGCGCCCCCGGCACCACACCTAGAAATGTCGCTCGTTCCAGGTTCCAAGTGGTCGTACTAATGGCGCTTACGGAGAGTTTCGGCTGACCGTTTAACCCAATAATCCCAAAGTGAAATTCGGGATTGGTGGGGGCCTGGCCATAATCGGTCAGCATGAAAAGATCTACGCATTTGACGCCGGCGGCCAGTGCGATCAGCCAGGTGCGTGACAGGTAGCAGGCCTGCTCAAATTGGCTGACCGCCTGGTACCCGCCGCCGTTGCCGATGTCCGTGGGCCAGCCGATTTCAGAAAAAATGATGGATTGGTGGTTGCCGTACAGCGCAATGGCCCGTCGAAGGCGGCGGATATCGCCAAGAAGATTGGATTCCGGGCCTTGATTGTTGTGGGTGTACGGATGCATATCGACGATGCGGAACTGCTTGGAAAGCCCGGCCTGGAAAAGCCGGACGATAAAGCCAACATCCGCGTCGCCTGTGCACCCCAAGACCATGCGGGCACGGGGATGGACCGAGAGGACCGCTTTGGCGGCGGTGCGGCAAAGCGCCACATAGTCGCCGAATGTCCCCTTAAAACCGCCGTAAGGCATATTGTTTGGCTCAGGCCAGATTTCGAATTCCGGAGCGCCCAAGCCCACCATGTGTCCAGCCGCGCGGCGACAGAATGCAGCGTAATCGTTCAGGAACCTTGGTTCTGGCGGGTACAATCCAAACCACGTGTTCTTGGCGACGCGCCCCATGTCCACGGCCCACTGCGGCGAGTAGGCCAGTGTGGCAACGCCGACCATTCCATAGCGGTATTCTCGCCGCAAAGCCTTCTGTGGGCTGTCGGGCCAGTGGTATGTCTGGGGGCCTCTTTCACAAACCGAGGCCCAGCCGTCCACGACCGCGGCCGGTCCGTGCACTCCCAGCATCCATCCTATTTTCGGGCCGTTCAGATCGGCCGAGCCGACGGGTTGCCCATGCGTTTGCACCCCGTTCGTGAGACAGTCGATGCCGAAGGGGCTGCGCTGGCTTTGCGCCCAAGTGAGCCGATGGGGGTGTTGCACGAGCGCAAATCGCGGTCCTGGGATCGGTTTGCTCGCCCCTGGCACCCGCAGCCGCAATTCGTAAGCCCCCGGCGGCAACTTGGGCAAATTGGCTGCGAATCCGCGCCCCAGTGTTTCCACGGTCGCAACACCAGCCGTACAATTGCGGCCACAATCAAACACCTCCAATTGCGGCGTACCGGCGGCAGGTTGGGCCGCCAAGTTTATGAGCACACGCGGCGGATCGGTTACGTAATAGATATCCGCGACACGGCCATGGGCGGGCAGCAGTTTTAGCCAGCCGGCGGTTGCCGGGGCCGCTGTACAGCGGATGACGCCGCCGTCGTTGGCGCCGGAAAACAGCACGCGACCGCCATAGCCGGCGGCCGGTCCCTTGTGTAAAGTGAAACGGATCCAAACATGGATTGGTCCACCGGCCAAGTGCTGCGGGGGTGTCCAGACAGGTGCGAAATTCCGGACCTTGTTTTTCATGTCCCGCCCCTGATATTCCCAGAGCGCGGTGAAATGAATCCCATCGGTCGAGTAGGCCCAGGTAACGCTGCTGCCTTGATCGATAATAAAGTCATTCATTCGCGGTGTTTGGAACTGGAAAGCCTTGAGTGGACGGTTGAATTGAAATTTCATCTCGAAGGTTTTGCTCTGGTCGCCATTGC
>JAKCCC010000025.1 GCA_021838985.1 Planctomycetota bacterium | reverse complement strand
ATCTTCGACCTGCTATCCATGAAAGGCGCTCCGCTGTCAAGCCCTGGTTCCGACAACACAAAATCCTCCGCGCGGTCTATCTGATCGGCCCTCGCCACGGAGCCAGAGGCTTCGCGGGGGCGGCGACCTGTACGCCGTGGCAGGCCCGTGGCCTTCGCGCCGACGGGAGGCGCAGGGTCCCCCGTCGCACGGTTTGGCGGCCCGGCGCCAATCTCCACACGCACCCGCTCCGCGGCCTCACCGGCCGCAGGCTCTCGCTCCTCTCCAGGCTCTCCGGAAGGCACCGGCCCAGGGCTCACACGAGGGGTGCGGCCCAGCTATCCTATTCGTGCTGGCCCCCGCGGTTCCGGGGGCGGCCACATGATTACGGTCCGGTGCGGGTGGCGCTATTTACAGACAGGTCTCGGACCCTCACGCCGACCGCGCACACGCGGCCGCCGCGACGGCCGGACCATAGCGAGTTCAGGCTGGCCCGACTCCGGACGCACCTCGCAGCAGGCCGTCGCCGGCCCGGACGCACGTTCGCCCGGCCGCAACGGTCGCTGTTCCATGTAGTCGACTCCTTTACGTTGACACGCGTAACCTATCTCGCATAAATGCCGGGCCACCGCGAGGTAGCCCCGATTCTTGTCCCGCCGACCCCCATCCGTCCGCCGGTCGAACACCGCCGCCATCCCCGCACTCTTCCGCACCGCCCCGTGCGCCGCCTCCAGGAACGCCCACTTCAGCGTCCGGCACCCCTGGTGCCCCACATGCCGCCCCACCGGCGTCGCCCCCGTCTCCTCCCCACGGTCCTGGGCCCGCGGGGCCAACCAGGCATACGCCGCCAGCTTCTTGCGGCTGGCAAAACGCCCCAGGTCCCCGATCTCCGCTCGCCTCGCCGGGGGCGAGCGGGGCCAGCCACACCTCCCACCACCGCGTCGATTCCGCCCACAACTCGCGGATCAAGTTCGCGTCAATCCGATTCGTCTTCGCCAACCCCTTCGCCTCCCGCCACCGGTCGACCTTCCGCCCATTGCACAAGTGCGGTTCCAATCCGCACGCCTGCAATTCCTGCGCCATCCACGCCCACCCGAAGGTACCCTCCAGAATCACCGGGTCGCCGCAGGCGACTGCCCCAGCTGTTGCCGACAACGCTCCCAATCGCGATGCTCCAACCGTGCGCGAAACACCACCTGGTTCTCCTCGTCCCGCGCCGTCAACCGGCTGAACGTCCGGTGGACATCCATCCCGCAATGGGATACCTTTGTCCATACCTTACTCATGGCTGTCTCCTTTGTAAGCCCATGCGGACATCTTACCGTCCGCAGGGAGACAGCCTTTCATGGAATTACGGTGAGCTGAAGCCCGGTGCTGCGGGTTCGGTGGTGGATCCGGGGGGGGTACGGCAGCCAGAAAGTTATCACTTGACGGCACACTATTTCCAAAATTGCGGATAAGCTACATAATTTATGGGAAACGCTCCATATGCGGTGAAAGGCTCGCGTTGACTGGTCCAGCGGTGGCTTGCCAAGGAACAGTGAGTCGGATAAAAATCTGAAGGGGGTGGAGTTGTTTTTCGCCCCGCTGGTGCCGGCGCGGCTAAATACGGAAAACCGCAAACTGAAAACTGAGAACTCCATGCAGTTCCGCCTGGTGGATAAGCTGGTGCGGCTGGCGCGTGGTCAAACTATTGTGATGACCAAGCAGGTCCACCCAACGGAAGAGTACCTGGCCGATCATTTTCCCGAATTTCCCGTGTTGCCCGGCGTGTTGATGCTGGAGGCGGCGGTGCAGGCGGCGGCTTGGCTGGTGCGGGAATATGAAGGGTTCGCCCACAGCCTGATTGTCCTGCGCTCGGTGCGCGGAGTCCGTTATGGCGCCTTCGTCCAGCCGGGACAGGTCCTGACGATTCAGGCGGACACGGTGCGTCTGGAATCGGAGTCGAGTGAATTCAAGATTCGTGGAGAAGTAGGGGCCGCCACCGCCATTCAGGGGCGCATCGAACTGGCCCATCGCAACCTGGCGGACGGTGATCCGGCTCTGGCGGGACTGGACAAAAAACTGATTGATGGCATGATGGCGCAGTGGAAACAGCTGCAAGTTCAAGCGGGAGTTCCTTATGCCCATGACGCGGGATGACGTTTTCGCCAAGGTGCGCGGTGTGCTCACCGAGGCCCTGGCGGTGGATCCGGAGGAGGTGGTGCCGACGGCCCGGCTGAATGAGGACCTGGGCGCGGAATCCATCGACTATCTGGATATTACCTTCCAGTTGGAGAAAGCCTTCAGCATCAAGATACCCCAAGGCGAGCTGTCACCGGAAAGCGTATTTTCCAATCCGGAATATGTCAGCAACGGCCACGTGACTCCGGCGGGGCTGGAGGAACTGAAGCGCCGCATGCCCTTCGCCGATTTCACGGCGTTTGAAAAAAATCCGGATATCAACAAGTTTCGCGATGTGTTCACGGTGGACACGCTGGTGCGCTACGTGATGACGAAAATCCAAGCATGAACATCTTGGTGGCAGGGCCGCACCCCGACGATCAGGAACTGGCGATGGGAGGAACCATCGCCTTGCTGGCGCGGCGTGGGCACCGCGTGACGCTGCTGGATATAACCGATGGCGAACCGACGCCGCACGGGTCGCCGGAGATCCGGGCGGCGGAGGCGGCGGCGGCGGCGGCAGCGCTGGGCGTGCCGCGTCAGGCGGCCGGGTTTAGGAATCGGGAGGTCTTATATTCCCTGGCCGGGCGCCATCAGCTCGCGGCTATTTATCGCCAGCTGCGGCCGGACATTCTTTTTTTGCCGTATCCACAGGACGCGCATCCAGATCACGGGCAGGTTACCCGTATCGCCGAGGACGCCCGGTTTGACGCCAAGCTGACGCGTTCAACCATTCCCGGGGAACCCTTTTATCCGCCGCGGCTGATCTATTACTTTTGCACGCATCTCCGGATGAATTTTCCCGCCAGTTTTTGCGTGGATGTGTCCGCGACGATAGAAGTGAAGATGCAGGCGCTGCGCTGCTATGATTCGCAGTTTTTCCGGGGCCGTCCCGCGGCCGAACAGGGGGCGGTGCTTGATTATGTGCGTAACCTTGATGCATACTTTGGGGGGACGATTCGCCGCCCCTTCGCCGAGCCGTTTTATGTGACGGAAATGCTCGGGTTAAGCGGCTTGGAGGAAATAGTCCTCTGAAGGAATGTAAACACACGGACGCGCCAAGCGAATCGCCACCATGCGGCGGCCGTAAGGGAGCGGTTTAACCGACGCGACAGCGCCCCGGCCGCCAGGGTTGCAGGATGAAAGGCAAGCATAATCCGCGGGAGGCCCCATGGCCGATAAAGTGACGGCAGCACCGGTAGTGGATTTAAACGCAGCGGCGCCGGCTCCATCTCCGGGGGCGCCGAAGAAGCCGGTTCCAAAAATTCATCGTTTTTTGGAAGCGGTAGCGCGGGTGGAGGGAACCGACGTGCATCTGAAAGCCGACGTCGCGCCGCGCATCCGTAAAAAGGGGGAGCTGATTCCTACCAACAGCGGCCCGTTGAGCAACGACGAAATTGAAGCGATGGTGCAGGAAATAGTAAAACCCGCGCAATGGGAGGAGTTTCAGCGGAACGGGCAGATTGACCTGGCTTATCCGCTGACGGTGCGCGAGCGGTTCCGCATCAATATTTTCCGGCAGCGGGGCCAGATCAGTCTGGCGGCCCGCCGCATCAATCCCAAAATTCCGACCTACTCGCAGCTGCACCTGCCGCCGATCATGGAGCAGATCGCGGAGAACGAACAGGGCCTGATCCTGCTGGCCGGCATCACCGGCAGCGGAAAAAGCACCACCATCGCGGCGATGCTCGAACAGGTCAACGAACGGCGGAGCTGTCATGTCGTGACGATTGAAAATCCGATTGAATATACGTATGTGGACCGCAAAGCGCTGATTAACCAGCGTGAAATCGGCCTGGATTGCGACAGCTACGACAACGCCCTGCGGGCACTCATGCGCGAAGACCCGGACGTGGTGCTGATCGGCGAAATGCGCGACCGCGAGACTTTTCAGGCCGGGATCATCGCCACGGAGACCGGCCACCTGGTATTTTCCACGATTCACGCCGGCAGCGCGCCGGGGGCGATCACCCGTATTTTGGAATTATTTCCGACCGAGATGCACGCCAATATGCGCCAGGCCATCGCCACCAATATGAAGGCCATTATCTTTCAAAAGCTGGTTCCCTCCATCCAGAAAGGGGTAGACCTGGTGCCGGTGGTGGAAGTGATGCTGAGCACGCCGGCGGTTCGAAAATATATTCTGGACGGCCGCGAAAATGAATTAAGACAGGTGATTTTGGCGGAGCGCGGCGCCGGGATGATTGATTTCAATGAAATGCTGGTGGAACTGGTGGAAAAGGAGATGGTGCACCCGCGGGAAGCGTACGCGGCCTCTCCCAATGCCGAAGAATTACGCATGCGCATGCGGGGTATCCGGACGGCCGGCATGTAGGGCCTAATAATGCCACACATATATATAACTATCCCATTTCTGATAGTGGCCGTGCTGTTGCTTCTGGCCTGGGCCAGGTTGTGCGCGTGGATCGACCAGGACCTGGGGAATCTGCCGGAACTGTCCCCGGTGCTTTGGCAGAGCTTGCTCTTAGGCTCCCTGGTGGCCATGTTGCTCTTCTGGATCGTGCTGCCCAGCTTCTGGCTGGCGCTGCCCGTGAATGCGGCCATGGCGGTTGCCCTGGCCTGGTGGTACCGGCAGGTACGGGTGGCCCAGCTCGGCTCCGCCGGGGAGATGTTCGCCGCCTTGCTGGGCGGGGTGAAATTCACGGGCCAGAAGGCGCCGGTCCAGAAATCCGCGGCGCAGCTGGCGCTGACTTACCTTACCGCCGCCAAAAAACCGGCACCATTGCCCGCATCGGACGCCCCGGAATGGGCGGGGATGGTCCTGGTGGACCGGTTGCTGGTGCAGGCCGTGGAGAACCAGGCACGGCGGGTGGAACTGGTGCCTGGCCCGCAGGTCTATGATGCCCGGTTCACGATCGACGGCGTGGTGTATCCGCAATCGGGCCTGCCGCGCAGCACCGCGGAGCCGTTGATTCAGGCGGTCAAGGCGCTGGCCGGTTTATCCCTGGAAGAACGGCGCCGGCCGCAGAAGGGCATTTTTCGAATCATGGACCTGGAGAAACACTCCACTGTCTGGACGGTGTACAGCAGCGGAACGACCGCCGGCGAGAAAGTGGCGCTGGTCGCCAATGAAGCCGGTAATTGGCGGGTGCCCGTGGAGCAGTTGGGGTTCGCCGCGGATCAACTCACCGCCTTGCAGCAGGCGCTTAAGGGGACGGAAGGTTTGGTGCTGGTGGCGTCACCGCCCCATATGGGTCGCACCACGACCCTTTATTCGCTCGTGGCGGCGCACGACGCTTACACCAACAGCATTCAAACGCTCGAGACCAACCCGCGGCTGGAGTTTGAGTCGGTCACGGTGACGCGCTTTGATCCGGAGACCTCCGAGGGCGGCCATGCCCGCCAGCTGCAAAGTATGATGCGCAAAGATCCACAGGTGCTGCTGGTGGCGGAATGTCCCGAACCCGCCTCCGCCACGGCCATCGCCCGGTACAGTGTGGCCGAACATCGCGTTTACCTGGGGGTATTCGCTTCCAGTACCCTAAGCGCTGTGGAATGGTGGCGCAAAACCGTGGCCGACGACGCCCTGGCGGCCGACTGTCTACGCGCCGTCATCGCCCAGCGGCTGGTGCGGCTGCTCTGTCCGACCTGCAAGATCGCTTATCAGGCGGATCCCGCGAAAATTGCCCGGCTGAATCTGCCGGTGGCCCGGCAGATGCAAGCGTTCCGCGCCAACACGCAGCCGGCGCGGGACGCCAAAGGCAATTTGGTGCGCTGTCCGGAGTGCCACAGTTTCGGTTATCACGGTCAGACCGCCATCTTTGAAGTCATGTTGATAAATCCGGAGCTTCGCGCCGCCATTCGCGCCGGCAAGCCCAGCGAAGAAATACGTGGAATAGCCCGGAAAAACGGGATGATGCTGATGGTGGAACAGGGCGTGCGAAAGTTTGCTGCGGGCCTGACGTCTATGGAAGAGGTTTTGCGGGTCTGCGGCGGTGGGAAAACGGCCGGTGGAAAAACCGCGCCGGCGGGTCCACCCCGCACCCCGGCCGCCGCCCGACCGGAAACGGAAAATAAACCCACATGATTCTGCAATTACTGGTGCTAACGTTCATTCTGCTGTTGACGCTGTTTATGGCGACGGAGGGACCGCTGTCGGCGGCACTGCTGCTGGCGAGCGCCTTATTCGCTTCCGCCCTGGCGATGGGGCTTTACGAGCCGCTGTCACAAATTATGCTGGCCTGGAAGCCGGCCTACGCCCACGGTGTGATCTTTCTGGCGATTTTTGTAGTGGCGTTCGCGGTATTGCGCACCGGTTTCGATTTTCTGGTGCGTGGCGATCTGGACCTGCCGCTATGGACGGGCCGCGTCGCTGCCGGGGCGCTGGGTTTTTTCACCGCGATGATTCTCATCGGCACGCTGTTGATCGGGGCGTATATGTTGCCCCTACCCGGCACGATTCTAGGCTATAACCGCTATCCCGCCTGGAACAACGATACCGCTTCCAACGGTTTATGGCTGGCACCGGACGCTTTTACCGCGGCCATCTGGCGTTGGCTTAGCGGCGGTGCGTTAGGCGGATTTTCCACCCCGTTGGCCAGCATTCATCCCGATCTGTTGCGCGAGCTGGACGGCTATCGCCACGGCGTGCAATACGCGGACCTGCGAACGCTCCCGGCGAATTTACTGAAAGTACTGGCCGTATACGAAGTGCCATCCCGCCAGCTCCCGGCGCTGGACATCCCGCGGCGCGAGGTGCGCCACGGAAAAAAGGCGTGGATCATCCGTACGGCGGTCAGCCAAGGATCGCGGGCGCCGGATGTCAGCGGCGTGGAGGACTATTTTCGCCTGACGCCCACCCAGGTCCGCCTGGTGACCCAACGGCAACATCAATATTACCCCCGCGGGCTGCTGCAAGATGGCCGGCGTTTTCAACCCCTGTCCCTGGATGAGCCGATCGTGGATGATTACCGGAGCTTCGGCTCAGGCCAGGCGGTAATCCAGGACTGGTTGTTCGTCACCGGGGCCGGCGGTCAACCGCATTTTCTGGAAATCAAGAGCACGGCCCGCGTGAACCTACAACGCGGCCTGGCGCAGAAGCAGATCCCAACCCAATTGGCGCTCCTGCCGCGCCAGGATTACCCGCAGCTTCCGTACAACAATACGGTGCTGCAACTTTCGCTGCGGTTAGGCGCCTCGCCGGGGACGGTGCATCTGTGGATTATCCGCTCCGCCATCACCCTGGGCGAGGTCCGGCCCCTGCTGGAAACCGCGTTCCGCCGCCTGCAAACGATTAAGAGCGCCCTGACCAGCCCCACGTCGGCGTGGTCCCAAGCCGCCCGGCATACGCAAGGATCGCCCAATGCCAGCTCGGCCGCGTCGGAGTTCACTTCCGCCAACCTGATGAGCGGCCAACCGGACTCCAGTCAGGAAAGCTGGGGCAGCCTGATTCCCCTGTTGCTGGCGGCGCAGGTCGGCCACAGCACCAGCGGCTGCATGTCGCGTATTCGTGAATACTTCAACGGCACGTTAAAGCCCAAGCTGCGCTCCTACCTGATTGTTTCGCGCCGGGTCGAGGGCGGGGCGGCCAATTCCACCCTGAAGTGGCACGTGGCCGCGGGCCATTACGATCTTCTCGCCTGGAGTTTTTCCGCCAGTCACGTCTGGATCTCCGTGAACGCGGTGACGGTAAAAAGTCAGGGTACCAGCGCGGCGACGATTGGGACTTCGGGTGGGGCGGCGGATTATCAATTAGCGCGGTAAGGGGGCCGCGCCCGCCAAGCACCGGGTTGGAGCCAGCGGGGCGCCAGGCAAGGCAGCGTAGGCATACGCTACGCGGCAAGACTTGAAACATTGCCGCGGCGGATTTTTACATCCAATCTCAACAAAAAGCGTATCTACACAAGGTTGGTGCTCTTTTCCTGTTCCGCAGGTCGAAGACCCGCCGGGGCAGAGTATCGGCGGGATCCGGAGGAACTGTCCTGAAAATGACGGGGCGTCACCGGAACATTGCCAACACCCGGTGCGGTCCGTATATTCTGGCGTGTTATCGAAGGTTGTAAACGGGACTGGCGCTATGCTTGGCATCTTTATCGCCCATCTGGTTTTCGCCCTGCTCATGGTCGGCATGCTCTTAAGCGTCATCGCCTACCTGATTTTGCTGGAACGCAAAACCGCCGCGTGGATGCAGGATCGCTTAGGCCCCAATCGCGTCGGGCCCAAGGGCTTGCTCCAGCCGCTGGCGGACGGCGTGAAATTCATCCTGAAGGAGGAATTTGTCCCGGCCAACGCCGACCGTATTTTGTTTCTGCTGGCGCCCATCGTGATCATCACTCCCGCCCTGTGCGGTTTCGCGGTGATTCCCTGGGGCGGCGTGCTTGGCGCCGGGGCGCATCTGCCGGGCTGGCTGGGGGGCTGGACGTTTCCGAAGAATTTTTCCGTCATGGTAGCGAACCCGCGGATCGGCGTGCTGTTCGTCATCGCCATGGCCTCGCTTTCCGTCTATGGCGTGGTGCTGGCCGGCTGGGCCTCCGGTAGTAAATACAGCTTCCTGGGCGGTCTGCGGGCCACCGCCCAGATGATCAGTTATGAAATTCCGCTCGTGCTTTCGCTTTTATCCGTCGCCGTCGTCGCGGGAACCCTGCGGCTCGGCGCGATCACCAGCAGCCAGGCGTCCTATTTTTCCACCATCTTCTTCCTGCCGGCCTGGAACGTCTTCATTCAACCGGCGGCGTTTCTCCTGTTTGTCACGTGCATTTTCGCCGAGGCCAATCGTGCCCCGTTCGATCTCGTTGAATGCGAGCAGGAACTGGTCGGTGGATATCACACCGAATATTCCTCCATGAAGTTCGCCCTCTTTTTCCTCGCCGAATACGCCGCCATGATAACCGGCGCCGCGGTGGCCGTAGCGCTTTTCCTTGGGGGCTGGCATTTGCCGTGGATTGACCAGTTGATTTATCCCGGCGCGCCGGGACAGCCGTTGGTGACGGGCTGGGGCGGGGTGATCCTGAAATTCGTGGTGTTCTGGGCGAAGGTAATACTGTTCATTTTCTTTTACATGTGGGTGCGCTGGACGCTGCCGCGGTTCCGCTTCGATCAGCTTATGAACCTGGCCTGGCGAACGCTGATTCCCCTGTCGCTGGGCACGTTTCTGCTGGCAGCGCTGTTTGTTTACTTGCGGCGGGAGGGCGCCATTGAGCACCGCGGCTGGCTGTTACTGGGCAACGTCGCGTTATTGGCCGGCACCGTGGCGATGAATCAGCTCTGGCCGGGTGAATCGACCAATCGACGTCTGCCCGTATTTAACAGCCGCTACCAGTCCGCGGCGGAAGTGGTCAGGCCAAATTGAGCCGCAGCCACAGGTCCGGGCCGCAGCGCCTTACGGACTGCACCGTTGCGCCGGCGCATTGACTTAGCTTGGCCGCGGGGATACCCGCCACCGCATGACGCGCCAAGTCATCGCCCAAGATGCGAGGCGCCACGAAGACCCAGGCTTGGTCCGCCAGCTGTCGGGCCAAAAAGTCACCCAAGACTCGTGGCCCGCCTTCCACGAGCACCTGAGAGCACCCTTCGGCGCCAAGCAGCTGAAGGATGCGCCGCAGGTCCAATCGGTGGCGCCCCATGGCGGGGATGGCGCGGCATTGCACGCCCAGCTCCTCCAGCCACCGGCGGCGGCGGTGCGCCGCCGGGGATAAATGGGCATTATGGAAGATGGCCACGGGTATGTTCCGGGCCGTCTGGGCCAGATGGCTCTGTAGAGGAAGGCGACAGGCGCTGTCCAGAATCAGGCGTTGTGGTACGCGCCGTCGATCGCCGCTGTGCGCCGGTCTGGCGGTGAGCATCGGATCATCAGCCAAAACCGTTCCGATACCGACCATAATGGCGTCCACCCGCCCACGAAGCTGATGCACCAATTGCCGCGCCGGCGGCGAGCTGATCCATTTAGATCGACCGTTTCGATCGGCCACACAGCCGTCGATGCTTTGCGCCCATTTAAGCGTGACATAAGGCCGGCGGGTGGTGATCCATTTCCGAAATGGCGCGGTAAGCCGTTCCGCCTGACGCTGGCCGATGCCCGTGGTCACTTCCACCCCAGCGCGGCGTAAGCGGCGCAGCCCTTGACCGCCGACCAAGGGATTGGGATCGGTCATCGCCGCCACGACCCGTTTGATTCCAGCGGCCAGAATGGCTTCGGTGCACGGTCCGGTTTTTCCGGTATGGCAGCATGGCTCAAGTGTCACATAAAGCGTGCCCCCCCGCGCCTGACCGGCCGCTTCCCGGATCGCCGCCACCTCCGCGTGGGGTCCGCCAAAGGCCCGATGCCACCCCCGGCCAACGATGCGGCCGCCCCGGCAGATCACCGCTCCGACCGGCGGATTCGGCTCGACCAATCCCAAGCCGCGGCGCGCCAGCCGCAAAGCCAGCTGCATCATGCGTGCATCCCAGGCCCGCGGGTTCTCAACCATTTTACGGTTCCACGGTTTGAAACTTGCGCGAAAGCGCCAGGCGGTACGCGTGGGCATAATGGTTTACCATCTGATTCCAGTCAAAATATTCCGAAAGCTGCTCCACCCGGTTGCGCAATTCGATACGGCCGCGCCGATCTTTCAGAGTGTAATTAAACAAAATTTCCGTAAGCTGATGGGCGGCCTGATCGAAAGTGGTATAGCGCCGCCCCACGACAAACAAGCCCTTCGCGGCCGGATCGGAAATGTGCTCGAGCACATAACTACCGAAACCCGCCAGATCGCTGGTCACCGCGGGCACCGCACTTGCGACGCATTCCATGGGGGTGTAGCCCCACGGCTCGTAGTAACTCGGAAATACGCCGAGATGGCAGCCCCGGATGAACTGATCGTAATCCAAGCCCAGCAGCGGCGACGTGGCTGTCAAAAAATCGGGGTGGAACACCACCTTCACCGGGTCTTCAGGGGCGTTGAACAGCTGGCAGAGGCGCAGCTGCCCCAGCACCGCGTCATGGGCGTCATCCCACAGGTCGTGGGTCACGATCGGCGGAGGGCGAGCGGCCCGCCACGCGTGCAGGCCGCGCTTCAGTCGGATCACTGCCGGTTCGGAAAGCAACTCCGCGCTATCGGGCAGACGCCCCATGCTCACCGCCGACAGCAGGTTTTGCCCCATTTGCTCCGCGATGCTCTGACACGAACGTTTCAGATCGCCGAACATCGCCTGGCGGCGCAGCACGTCCACATTGATGGATTTGAATGCCGCCCGGGTGATGATGAACGCCACCACCGTCACCGGAATATTGCCGCTGCGTAACCAGTGGTTAAGCCGGGCCAGGGCTTCAATATACAGGTTAAGGCCTTTGTTGGCGTA